>CALGJS010000431.1 GCA_937927835.1 uncultured Saprospiraceae bacterium
AATGTTTTAGCCGCAACCTTCAACCTTATTTTAAACAATTTCCCCCTCTACCTAAGACCTTTCCTATACACACTAACCTATCTACCGCTTCAGCCTCACCCGTAAATTCCACCTTAAATCAACATAAATGCAAATTTTACAGTGATTTTAATCGTTTAAAGCCGTTTACAAACGACTACAAACGACATTAAACAGCTATTCACCGACTATCACTTGCCACTCCCCCTATCTTTGTAGTAGAAACAAAAACAACCAATTCATACGCAAAACCTAACAGCTTTTAATTCTTCTTTTATCATTTAAACTTTCAACAATGAATAATCTTAAAAACAGCGTACACTTAATTGGACACCTTGGGAAGGATCCTGAAATCCGAACTTTTGAAGACGGACGTAAATTGGCTAAGGTAACCATCGCCACCAAAGAAAGTTACAAAAATGCCAATGGCGACAAAGTCATCGAAACACAATGGCATAACTTAGCCGCCTGGGGAAAAACGGCCGAACTAATGGAAAAGCTTTTAACAAAAGGAAACGAAATTGCCATACAAGGAAAATTGACACACCGTACTTACGAAGACAAGGAAGGCACTACCCGTAACTTTACGGAAATTCTTATTAACGAATTTATGAAAATTGGCGTAGCCGCTAGGGCTTAATTCCAAGTTCAATGCTCGCCAATCAATTATGGAAATAAGATCGAAAAAATTAGTTGTTCAACTATGACTTCTCGCCTTATCTGATCCACCACTGATGATTGATGTTTTATAACGCCCCGCTCATCGACGAGAGCAGGGCGTTTTTTTTACTATTCAGCAGGTACTAAATACACCGTAAAACAAATTCATATATAAATACAATTAGCAACTTCTAACAATAGATGTGATTGGTTTTGAAGTTGAAGTTGCGCTTGCACTTGAAAAGATACGCCTCATTGAATACATAAAAAAGCGCCCTGCTTATAATTAAAACAGGACGCCTTTTTGACCAATAATTTTTAATAAAATTTGTTTAATATTCTCTCACTTCGCCTCCTAAGTTATCTTTAATCAAAACCATTTCCGGACCACCTTCATAATTAATCATTCCTCCTGTACTGGCAGTAGCTTCCAGCGTTTCAGTCGCCACAACTTTTGCGTGGCCACCGGTATTTGATTTGATATAAGTTCGTTGACAAAGTAAACCATGCGCATTAAGCATTCCTCCCGTCACTACTTTTGTTCGTTGACTATATGTTTTTCCAGAAAGTTTTAACTGTGCACCAGAGGCTGTTTTAAGATCAAGATCATTTACTTCAATCGAAAGTTTTCCTTGTGCGCCACTGACAAACTCTACTTCCAAATGATCTCCAATAATTGTATTACTCGTTTTTACACGTGCACCTGCTGCTGCACGTAAACCATTTAATCGCTGATATTCAATGACTACTTCTATCGCACGCCCCTCATGACTATCAATGCTCAATGGCTTGTCTCGCTTTACTTTTAAAACGCCATTTTCAACATTGATATCAACTTCATGCATATCGTATTCTACGTTCACACGATTTTCTTCCGACTCTACTAAAATTACTTTTAGGTTTCCCCAAATTCTAACTTGATCAAAATCCGCAACGGAAATACTTCGTGCATTTAATTGAAAAATACTTACTAGAACTAAGCTAATGGATAATAAAGTTTTCATAAGAATTGTATTATTGAATGAATAAAGTTTTGTTTCGTAAAATCTATCAACGTTTTAATGACAACACCTTTTACTTTAGGGTTGCATGATCAATAAATTTATTCAAAACTCTTTGATATCTTAGATATCACTCAACCGTTTTTTCACCGCTTCGACTGCTGCTTTTTGTTGTTCGATGGAAGCACGTGTCTCTTCTTGTGATACCTCATTTTCAATGATATTCTTTTCTGCCTTTTGAATTTTTTCTTCTGCCACTCGAATATCTCGGTGATAATTATCATTGGCTCTTTCTAGCTTTTTAAGGCTTTTATTTAATTTAGAAAGACGCTTCTCTTCTTCTTCAAGCTCGATTCTGATCTTCTCGCGAGTTACTTCCAGCGCAAAACGCATCAATATTTTCTCTGCTTCGGTATATTGTTCTGAATGAGTATAAGAATTTAGATAGTCATCGCCTAGGTCAATCCAAATCGTTAGATCGGTACTAGTTTTAGAACCAGATAAATGGCTGTACATATTGACACTACCAATTCCGACCAAATTTCCATTCTCCGTAAAGTATTCTTTGGCCTTTTTATTTCTTCGCGTTTTTCCTTTGAACTGCTTCAGGTATTTTTTCCACAAGTTTTCCACAAATTTCCGCTCACTATCCGGCAATTCTAAAGTTAGTGAGTTATACACTCCCGCACTCATACTTTTCTCTTGCTCTGAGATCTGACCAGATAAAGCAGTAAATGAAATCAGAAAGAGAAAAATGGTAAAGATATTTTTCATTGTATTTGTTGTTTGGATGAAGTTATAGAAGCTGTTTAATTGTTTCTATACCCTCGTTAATAATCTCGCATCATTTTTGAAGCAATAATTTATTGGAGTTTTAAAAAACTCCATTAAGCATTTTAATAAAAAAATCGGAAATAAGAGGAAAATTCCACGGATTTAACCGATATTTAAGATGAAGTTGCTCGATAATCCCAATTTTTGGACAAAATTTTGAGCTTTTTTGAACAACTTCAAAACCTAAGCGCAAATTTACTTGCTCATGAACCACATTAAGATCATCTTTTTACTGCTACTTTTCTTAGGAAATACGGCGGTATTTGGCCAAAAAGCCCAATTTAAAAAGGCAGACAAAGCATATAAGGCCAAAAATTATTCAGAAGCTATTCCGCTTTATGAGGAAGGATTGGCCATCAAAGATAATTTAAGTAGAAGAACGAAACTCGCAAATAGTTACCGGATGATTAATCAATTGGAAAAAGCTGCTACGCTTTTCCGTGAAGTCGTTCGTGATCCAAAGGCTAAACCCATCACCTATTTTTATCTTGGTGAATCCTTGATGGGCGCTGGAAACTATGATGAAGCTAAATACTGGTTTCAACAATATCACACCAAAGAACCGGATGATCAAAAGGCACTCTTAATGATTGCAGCTTGTAATCAAGTAAAGGACGTAAAGTCTGTTTTTCCTGACATGGGCGTTATGCCTTTCGCGCACAATTCAGATGTCGATGACAACGCTCCAATCTTTTGGAATAACCAAATCCTATTCTCTTCTGATCGAAACCAGGGAATTAAATTGCTAAAGCAAAAATCTGGCGTAACTGGACGCGACTATATTCAAGTATATAGTTCTGCGGAAGGAAGTAATTTCAACTATGCCGATCCAAAATCTTATTCTGGAAAAGTGAATGAGCTTAATAAAAATAGTTCTAACATCACTATTTCTCAAGATGGTACTCGTGCCGTATTTAGTCGAAACAGTAAAAATGCAAATAAAAAGAATACGCATACCATTCAGTTATTCCAAATGGAATCTACGGATGGTAAAAAATGGAAAAATGTAAAGGAAGTTGACTTTGCAAATAACGCTTATAATTTTATGCATCCTGCTTTATCTCCTGATGGCAAAACTTTATTTTTTGTTTCTGATAAAGGTAGTGGAGAAGGTGGCACCGATATTTATGTTTCTTATAATAAAAAAGATAAATGGTCTCGACCCATAAATCTTGGTCCAGTCATCAATACGGAAGCCAATGAAGGTTTTCCATTTTTTGATAAAGATGGTAAATTATTTTTCTGTTCTAAAGGTCATGCTGGTTTTGGAGGATTTGACATTTTCTTTTCTACACAAGATGCAGAAACAGAACAATGGGATGTACCTATCAATGTAGGAGCTCCCGTCAACAGTCCAGCAGATGATATTTCTATTTTTATCGATCACGAATCTCGTCGTGGACTTTTCACTTCTTCTCGCGAAGGTGGTGACGATGATATTTACTTATGTTGGCTAGATGGTCTTCCAACTGAAATGACAGAAACAAAAATCGCTGAAGTCGAGGTTGAACCTCAACCAGAAATAGTAGAAACAACCATAGAAACAGAAACAGTTAATCCAGCAATAACAACCGACAAAATAGAAACCGCAATTCCACCATCTCCAACTGTAGAGGTTGCCGTAGAGCAACCTACAAAAACTATTGAAATTGAAGAAGAAATCGAAATGGAAGTGGAGGTACCTCAGAAAGAAATTTCTTTACCTAAAACAGTAGAAAAGATCTCAGAAATGGAAGCTGCAGACATCGAATTACCTTCTGCACAAACGCCAAAACCTATTCAAGTTTCCGTTGAAGAAGAAATTGAAATAGTTCCTAATACTCAGACTAAGGTTGAAACCGAAAAGATTATAAGACCTGAAACAAACATCGACAGCGAAGTAGAAATATCCGCTCCAATTACTGCAACAGAAGCAACGACTATATCAAACACAGAAATAGTGGAAGAAGTAATTAAAAAAGAAGTAGAAAAAGAAATGCCTATTATCGAAAAACCAGCTCCTAGTCCTTCGACGGTTCCTGCTCCTAAACCAACAATAGAAGAATCACCAACAACACCAGTTATTCCATCTGCCAAAGATGCACCAAAAGCAGATCTAAGTTCAACCACAACGATTACCACACGTAGTAGTTTTTCAACACTAAAAAAAGATCTAAAAAAGAAGCGATCGACTGCTGGGAAAGTTTATCGTTTAAAAAACATCAGCTACGACCCTGGTGGATATTTAGTTGAGAAAGCACATGGAGATGCCTTAAACGAAGTCTATAAATTGATGGAAAAAAACAAAGCAATCACTATCGAATTAGGTAGTCATACTTATAGCGTTGGACACGACCAAACCAACTTAAAGCTTTCACAAAATCGTGCAAAAAGAGCAGCTAATTATTTGATTGAAAAAGGAATTGATCCAGAACGAATTTTTGCAGTAGGCTATGGAGAAGAGCAAATTCTAAATCGCTGTGAAAATGGAGTAGCTTGTACCCAAGCAGAACACGCCAAAAATGAAAGGCTAGAAATTAAAATTATGGATGAAGCCCATTAGTTTTTTAAGGTCTTAATATCGTCAACGCTTTTCCCAAAATAGTACATCTAACCGGTGTTGTTCCTAAATATTCACCATCCACTTCCACATCTGTCGCATCCTCCCCTACCGTTTCTATCACCACTTCTTTAGCTTTAAAACCTTTCACCAGCGAATGTTTTAAAATACTACCATTGTAAAACCTCCAGCTATTCAGAACAATATTCCATTTACGTAACGGTCCTGCTACCGTTACTGCCAGCAGTCCATCATCAAAGACTGCATGCGGAACAAACTGCATACCACCTCCTGAGTATCGACAAATTCCAATATTAATGGTGTAAAAAGAATCAACTATTTCTTCGTTATCAATTTTCACTTTAGCTGGACGTAATCTATATTTAAATAATTCCTTCAACGTAAGCCAAAGAAAACCGATGGCATTAGAAAAGTCTTTTTTTTCCGACATTTTCTTACACAAATAACCATCATAAGCCAAGCCAGCCACATTTGCAAAATATCGCTCGCCCGTATTTCCTTTTTTAGAATAGGATAAAAAACCAATATCCTGTTTCACTTTTTTAGCGTCGGCAATAAGTGGAATCCATTTGCGATGATCTGTCGGAATCTGATGTGTTCGACTCCAATCATTACCTGTTCCCATCGGAATCAACGTATATTCAATTTCTTTAATAGGAATATTTTTCTGTAAAAAAATACCGTTGACCACTTCGTTGTTTATTCCATCTCCACCAATAGCAATGATTTTACGAAATCCACGAGCGGTACCCATAGCTACCAATTCGATTGCATGATCGCGTCTCTCGGTAGGAACCATTTCGAAATCCAATCTTGCCTTATTTAGCAATTTTTCGATCTCTGGCCATATCTGTTTCGAACGACCATTGGCAGCCATTGGATTGAGAATAATATACCATTCTGGGTTTTTCATGATCAAATCTAAGAATTCGTAGAGAAAAGAGATACACTCATCTTATTTTTAACGAAATTTATTAAATAAAAAATTACTTTTGAGGGAAGTAACTACGATTTAAAAACTCAACGATTCAACACCTCAACCATTCAACAAGAAATATGAATATTCTCAGTTTAAAAAATGTGGTCAAGACTTATCAGGATCATATTGCCGTCAATGACATTAGTTTTGACATGCCCGAAGGATGTATTTTCGGTCTATTGGGTCCCAATGGAGCCGGAAAAAGTTCCATGATTCGAATCATTACCACGATTACCCATGCCGACTCAGGTTCAGTATTTTTTAATGGTGAAGCATTAAATAGCTCTCATCCTTCCCAAATTGGTTATATGCCCGAAGAACGAGGCCTTTATAAAACAATGGAAGTAGGTGACCATCTTATGTATCTGGCACAACTCAAAGGACTCTCCAAAAAAGATGCTAAACAAGCAATTGATCACTGGCTTGAAAAATTTGGTATTCAGGATTGGTGGAACAAAAAAGTAGAAGAACTTTCAAAAGGAATGCAACAAAAGATTCAATTTATCTCTACTGTAATTCACAAACCTAAACTATTGATCCTCGATGAACCTTTTTCAGGGTTGGATCCAATCAACGCAAACTTGATAAGGGATGAAATTTATGAAATGAAAAGACAAGGCATTAGTATTATTTTTTCTACGCACCGCATGGAACAAGTAGAAGAAATTTGTGAGCATATTGTTCTAATCAACAAAGGAAAAAACGTATTACAAGGAACCGTAAAAGATATAAAAGATCAGTATAAAGAAAACAAATTTGAATTTAAATACGAAGGAACCCTTCCCGCTGATTTTAATGACCATGGCAACGTGGTAAAAGAATCCCCTGGCAGTGTGATTATTCAATTAAAAGAAAATGAATCATCTAATGATTTTCTAAATTACTTATTACGTAACAATGTCAGAATTCAGAGCTTCAATGAAATTCTTCCAACACTAAATGAAATTTTTATTCGCAAGGTAGGTGCTGTCAACCTTGCCCAAACTTAATAAAAGCTATTTAAAAACGAAACCAATATTATATTATGAATAAACTTTGGCTAATCATTCAACGGGAATATTTGACCCGTGTTAAAAAACGCTCTTTCATTCTAGCAACTATTCTAACACCTGTGGCCATTGGTCTTTTCATGGTAGTCCTCTTATTTATTCTCTCTTATGAAAGTGATGATAAAAAACGGATTGCTATTTTGGATAAAGAAAACATTCTTAAATCCATCAGTGATGAAAACAATCTAATTTTTAAGTTCGAAGAAGCCTCTCTGGAGGAATTGAAAAAGACCTATACCGAGAAAAACTACGACGCCATCATGGTTATTCCTCCCATGAAGAATCTCCAAGATACCCGACTCACTGTTTTTTATTATTCTGATAATCAATTAGGATTAGATATGCGTTTTGCCATCGAAAAAAAACTGCAAAAGAGCATTCGTAAATATAAGATTGCCGCACTCAACCTAGACGCTAAAGAACTCGAATCCCTCGACACCAAGGTATCTATCAACCCAGAACCAATTGACGATTCCAAAGCGGACGTATCACCGATGGCTGCCGGAGTAGGCGCTGCGATTGGAGGCATCATGGGTTTTATCATGTATATGGCCGTCTTTATCTACGGAACAATGGTAATGCGGTCGGTTATGGAAGAAAAGACCAGTCGTATCGTAGAGGTAATGATTTCTAGTGTTAAACCTTTTCAACTATTGATGGGAAAGATAATCGGCGTAGGGGGGGTCGGATTGACACAGCTGATTATTTGGGCGATTTTAATTCCTATAATAAATATTGTCGTACAAGGTCTATTTGGATTTGATTTAGAAAATTCTGCGGAAATGAGTTCCGCCGCATCACAAATTGATCCGGATGATATGCAAGCAATGGTTGCACAAATCATGGTTGAAATAAAAGCACTTAATTGGTGGACTATTTTACCACTCTTCCTCTTTTATTTTTTGGGTGGATATTTTCTTTACGCTTCTATGTTTGCAGCAGTAGGTTCCGCGATTGGAGATGATTTAGGAGAAGGACAATCTTTAACAATTCCTATTACAATTCCGGTAGCTCTTGCTGTGTATATTATGATCGTAGTGGTCAAAGCACCACAAAGTAGTTTGGCTACCTGGTCTTCCATCTTTCCGCTTTTCTCCCCTATTGTCATGCCTTCACGACTGGCTTTTAGTCCACCATTATGGGAAGTGATTGTGTCTATGATTGTATTGATCGCCACCTCCTTATTCTTTGTTTGGTTATCTGCTAGAATCTATCGAATTGGTATTTTGATGTATGGTAAAAAAGCATCGTTTAAAGAAATAGGAAAATGGTTATTCTACAAAGGATAAACTAGGTTTGGTAAACCTTCTACCATAAAAGAAAAATCTAAAGATCATCTTTAAAATACAAAGAAAGGAAAAAGACCAATAAACAAAAGGCAAATTCTATTAAGTTAGAATTTGCCTTTTTTATTTTATAACATAGAAGCTATTTAAAAATGAAGCACAATGGTTGCGGCTAAGTGCTTGATAAAAAAAGGCGATGCCAACCAAAGGTTAACATCACCACACATATCATTATTCTGGTTTGTAAAGGTTTCTTTTATAGCTCTAGCTTTAATGCTAAAGGCTTCAATTTAATATTTCTTCTAGTTCTTTTCCTGGTCTAAACTTCACGACCTTTTTAGCTGGAATAATGATCTGTTCGCCAGTCTTGGGGTTACGCCCAGGTCTGGACTTACGTTCTTTAGATATAAAAGTACCGAAACCAAACAGAGATACCTTTTTTCCGTCGCGTAATGTGTCACCTATCGTATAAAGTAAGGTATCCATTACTTCCGTGGCCTGCGCGATCGTTAAATCGGCATTTTCGGCGATTCTCGTGATGAGTTCTCCTTTATTCATTGTTATTTATTTATTTGGGTAAAATTGGCAGACTTTATGTCTGTTTAAATTCGTTACTAGAGTATATCCAAATTTGCCAATTGTAGCCAATTAAGGTAAGTTTAGATGTAGCTCTTAGTTTATATTACGGGTTTTGTGTAACTTGGGTTGCAAATAGCCTTAACATATTAATTTTTATATAATAGCTTATCTAAACTTCCATTAATTGACTGCAATTGGTAAATTTCATTTTGTATTTCGTTAAAAAGCCTCGCCGATGCTTAGGCATCGTCTACGTTTTTTGCCTCATTCAAAATAAAATTTTCTCAATTTCGCACAATTATGAAAATTTGGACAAGCTTTAAATTATGGAGTTTTATCCCGCTACCACTCCATTTAGCAGTTTATCATGAAAAAAAAACTATTGCAATTATTACTTGTTTGTGCTACCCTTTCACTAGTTGGCACTACGGCCTCTTCTTGTAGCAAGAAGACCGGATGCCCATATAACGACTACACCAACAAGGATAAAAAACCGGGAAAGAAGAGAGGAAAATCTAATCTATTTCCAAAGAAAATGCGGAAGAAAAATTAAGCGCTTACCTGCGTAATCCATCTCCAATTAAGTTAAAAACGGTTACGGTTATAAATATTCCAATTCCTGGAAATACAACCATCCACCAAGCTGTCATGTTGCTACGCGCAATACTCAGCATCTTTCCCCATGTAAAAGCATCAAACGATACACCAATTCCCAAAAAAGATAAGGTAGCTTCTGCTATAATAGCACCCGCCATTCCAAAAGCGATCGTAATATAGACAGGTGTCATTGCATTCGGCAAGGCATGATTCCAAATCACTCGCCAAGAAGAAAAGCCCAATGACTGTGCTGCTTGTACATACGGCAGATTTCTAATTCTTAAAAAGGCCGCTCTCACAAAACGAGCCGTTGTCGTCCAACCAAGGAACCCAATAATAAAAATGATATTCAATACAGACCTAGTTTCGATAATAGAAAGTATCGCCAATAAAATAAATAATCCCGGAATAGAATTAAAAACTTCGATCGTTCGCATCACGATACCATCGACCGGCAAAGTGATTTTTTTATTAAAAAAAGATAATTTTTCTAACAAAGCTCCAAGCAAATAAAAGCCTAAAACAACGCTTAAAAAAATCAGCATTCCTTTCCCAACTTCCCAACCAAAACCACCTTCCGACAACGCATATCTACGAGCACTAAATCCATAAAAAACTCCCAGCAGAATTCCCGGAATCAACAAAACAATTTTAACCACAGAAACCTTTAACCGCTCATTTCCAAAATACCCCGCAATACTTCCCAAGAACAATCCAATGAATCCCGCTACCAACATAGATAGAATTCCCACCAACATAGCGACTCTTGTTCCATGAATCATTCCGGACGTTACATCCCGCCCTAACTTATCAGTTCCCAACCAATGACGGTATCGCGAAGAAGGGACATTTTGTTCGGAAAATGGACTTTTAAAGAGAGTGTTCTTCCGATCAATACTCGTCGGTGAATATGGAATCAATGGCATCCACAATGCCTCATATTCGTGTTCCGACCATTCCGTTCGAATATATTTTGCATCCCAAGTATCCAAATCAAGCGCCACCGCGTAATCTTTAAAAATTGGAAAATGCGTCTCTCCGGCAATCTTACAATACAAAGGTTTTTCATTTGCCAAGAAGTCAGCGGCCACCGCAATAAACAACAAGAAAAACAGCATATACACCGACCAACGCGTAGCCCGTCGCCGTCGTAAAATCGACCACAATCCTTGCCCGCCATTCGTAGCAGCAACAGTAGATTTCTCAGTAGTACTATTTATTGTTGGATTCAATTTTATCTAACTTATTTATCTCAGTCTAATTTTTTTCGCCTTTTGTTTAAAAAAGAATATTCGTTCAGTAGCTAAATATAAAGTTTTATTATCCAAAAAATCTAAGGCCTCATATTGTTTTGGGAAAATAAATCCGGGTGCCTTACGCTTACGCATCCGACCTCGTAAAAAACGATTCTCCTTAAAATCACTAAACAAAAAAATCTTATTTTTCACCCACGGAAAGATACCTAAAAATCGGCCGTAATTATAAGCGGTCATTGCTACCATTTTTCCGTCAGGACTAATGGAAACACCTGTGATTACTTTTCTTTTAATCAATAAACTATCTACCGCCTGAATTGTATAAATACCTGGCTTAGCTGGTAAGACGTAATGCCTAGTCTGATAATTGCCGTATTTCGCTTTATTTTTTGAAAATAAATGCAGAGAGTCTTGATGATAAAAAAAGGCTTCCATATCAAATCCTCGATCTGCCAAGGCTGGTGGAAATTGAGTCTGCTCCTGATATCTAAATTGAATAGAATCTATTTTTTCGGTAGTCGAATCGTAAATATATATTTTCAAGTCTTTCCGACGATTCAAATTATTCCCAAAATCTCCAATATAAATACGTCCGTAATCATCAGCCGTTATATCTTCCCAATCAATATTCTTTATATTTTTAAATAGAACTTCATCCAATATCCTACCAGATCTATCCGTACAATATAAGCTAGGCGAATGTCCTCCATCATTATGCCACCATAAAGAATCAGGGCTGGCAATCCACAATCCAGACACTTCTGTAAGCACATCAGGCAACCTTATTGTTTTTGGCTTGTCTTTTTGAGCAGACACGTCGGCCAGAAAGATAAATATCCCCAAAAACACAACTAAATTTATTTTCAAAAACCATTTCACCTAGTAAATTTACAAAGTAAGCAGCAGAAAATTTGCATTTACGAAACTTTTCGTATATTATTGTGTACGAAATTATTCGTATTTAAAATTCAGATCTTATTTTAGATGAGCAAAAAATCAAATTTACCACAGCCTACAAACGCAGAGCTAGAGATTCTACAAATTCTCTGGAAGGCTGGACCAAGCACTGTCCGATTTGTCAATGAACAGCTAAGTGAGCAACAGGAAAAAGAAATCCGCTACACGACGACGCTCAAGTTGATGCAAATCATGACGGAGAAAAAATTGCTTAGTCGCAATACAGATACGCGCACACATATATATCTAGCAGAAGCAGTACAAGGGGATACACAAAAAGCGTTACTGAAAAGATTCGTAGATGCTACTTTTCAAGGGTCGGCTATGAGTTTAGTTATGCAAGCCCTAGGTAATCACGAAACTTCGCAACAGGAACTCGATGAGATTAAGGCATTAATTGAAAAAATCGAAAAAAGATAAATTATGGAATTCATTACAGACTTTTTTTCCGATACCGCTTTATATGCATTGGGCTGGACCGTGGTTCATTCCCTTTGGCAAGGTACTTTGCTTGCAGTTCTCCTTTCTGTCCTCATGATGGCTTTAGAAAAACGATCGGCACGATTGCGATATGAAGTAGCCTGTGGTGCCATGTTTACGATGCTAATGATGGCAGTAGCTACTTTTATTATTTATCTGGATCAAGATCCAAACGCCGTAGAAGTAACGGTAGCATTAATGGGTGGCAATTCAAATTCCTCCCTTACGATTATCAATGGAGAAACTAGTTTTTTACAAAACAATTTTCAAACAGTTATCGCTTTCTTTGATGCCCAATTGCCATTGATTGTAAATGTTTGGTTAATCGGTTTTTTATTCTTTGCATTTAGAATGACTGGAGGTTTTATTCATCTTCGTCAGTTGCGTCATCAGGATAATTTTCCGGCTGATAAAATATTACAAGATAAATTAAATCAATTAATTCGACGATCACCGTTAAAACGATCTGTCAAAGTAATGGAGTCGGCTTTAATAAAAGTTCCTATCTTATTGGGACATTTAAAACCACTTATTCTAATTCCTGTTGGGACAATTAATTTACTGACAGAGGAAGAGTTAGAAGCGGTCTTAGCGCACGAACTGGCACACATCATTCGTCGAGACTTTTCGATGAATATATTTTTCACTTTAATTGAAATCCTATTTTACTATCATCCCGGCGTATGGCTCATGGCCGCTACTATCCGTAGCGAACGAGAACATTGCTGTGACGACCTAGCGCTTTTCCTTTGTAAAAACCCACTGGCTTATGCTCGTGCACTTTACAAACTGGAAGCCGCACATAAAGCCGCTCGACTACCTGGATTAGCACTTTCTTTTTCTAGTCAAAAGAATCAATTACTACACCGTGTACGTCGTATTTTAAATCAACCACAAAACAAATCTAATATCATGGAAAAATTAATGGCCACTATATTTTTACTCTTAACCATTACCATACTCTCCGTTGGCGCTACTACCCCACTGGATAATTTAAAAACTCACAGAGTCATTAGTACCAGTGTAGAGAAATTAAGTCATCCCGTAGTTTATGTCAAAGCGAGTCATTTACCTGCAATAGATGTCCTACCTCGAATAGTCCTAGATACCATTCCTGTAAAAAGACGAGATCGTCGAAAAATTATTAAAACAGAAAATGGCCGAGCTATCGAAATAACAATGGAAGATGGACAAATTTCAAATTTAAAAATCGATGGAAATGAAATTCCTGCTGACCAATATGATCAACACGAAAACTTAATTCAGGATTTAGTTTTAGAATTTGAAAATATTTCACCACCACCTGCTCCTCCTCAGATCATGGCAGATGTGCCTACTCCTCCGGCAGCTCCCAAAACACCATCACCTATAACAAAAGTAAAAGAGGTGATCGTAAATGGTGAAAAAAGAATAATTACTTATGAAAGTGATTCAGAAATGATGGTTGGAGACGAAGAAAAGATGGTTGAAATTCAAGAGGAAGTAGAAGTAGAAATGGAAATACTCCAAGAAGAGATGGAAGAACATCATGAAAAAATGGAAAAGCATCACAAAGAAATGGAAAAGCACCACAAGAAAATGGAAGAGCAACGCGAAGAAATGATGGAAGCCCATCGTGAGAAGATGGAAGCTCACCATGAAAAAATGAATGCTCACCGCGAAAAAATGGAAATAAAAAGAATAGAGCGAGAAAAGAGAATGAAAGAAACTCATGAATCTCGTGGTTCGACAAATAAAATAATAGCAACAGACATAGGCCGCTCAAGCAATGAAATCAACAACGCAATAGTAGACCAATTAATAGCGGATGGACTCATTGATTCTAGAGAGAATTATAAATTTGAACTAAGTGGACAAAAATTTAAAGTGAATCGTAAAACACAATCTGACGCGATCCACCAAAAATACAAGCAACTCTATGAAGAGTTATCCGGCTCACCTCTTTCTGACAAGAGCAAAATCAAAGTTGCAAAAAGTAAATTTTAAAATTCGTAAATTTATATTTAGAAAAAAATATTCTTTATTCACCAGGCTTTCCCTTTTTGTATAAAGCCTATAAAAAATTAGAAAATTATGAAAGCAGTAAAACTCAATTTATTCTCCCTTTTTATGGTCATGCTGCTCTGTACAGGCATGCACCACCTACAAGCACAACAAGAAGTCAACATAGAAACCGACGGAAAAACCATCACAGTTATTAAAAAATATGTGGACGATGAAGGTGTATCCGTTACCGAAAAAATTGTAAAGCAAGTAGACGACGCCGACTTCAACATTGATGAATTTATCAGTGATCTGCCTGGCGCTGAAATTACCGTCGATATAATGGAAGACGAACGAATGGATTTACTAAATAATAGTCTCAGTCATATGGATCAGTTCATGTATGGAAAATCTGGCTGTGATAGTAAGTCTATGCGAACGTCAACCGACAACCGTGGTAAGCTTGGTGTTTATTTAGATACTCACTCTAATATAGAAGAAGGCGTACGTATCAATTCTGTTGTTGAAGGTGGAGCTGCCGAAAAAATCGGTATGCAACGCGGCGATATTATTTTAGCAATTAATGGAAAAAAGACAAATGGATATCCTGCTTTGTCTTCCGCTATGCGTGATTATAAAATTGGCGACGCAGTCAAAGTAGACTACCAGCGTGACAACCAATATTTCCAATCTGAAATAACCTTACAAGCTTTTATCAAGCCAGAGAGAAAAATACGTTATGCTTATGATCATGTTTCTCCATCTGATCGTAGCTACTACAAAATGGATCCTTGTAAGCCATTTATTGGCGTTACTTTGAGTACTAGAGGAGAAAACGGTGTACCTGTTCACCGAATCGTAGAAGATACACCTGCTTCTGAAGTAGCACTACAAAGAGGAGATCGTATTACTTCTATTGACGGTACTTCTGTAACGACACAGTCTGAGATTGTTCGTCTACGTGACTTACACAAAGCTGGTGATTACTTCACCATCGGTTATATCCGTGATGGTCAAGAATACGAAGTAGAAGCTCAATTTAAGGCTTGTGATACAGCAGAGATAACCAAAGAGGAAGAACCAACTATCCTGACGACACCAGAGATCAAACCAATCGTAACAAATGATCTTCAATTAGAGTCTATTACTGCATTTCCTAATCCAACTTCAGGAAGGTTTACGCTTCAATTTAGAGGAGAAGCCGTTCCTACAACAGTTCGATTAACCGATGCACTAGGCAAGGTTTTAATGACAGAAACTTTAAATGATTTTTCAGGAGAATACAACGATGGAATTAATATTTCTAACTACCCTTCTGGCGTATACAACATTACCATTATTCAAAATGATAAATCTTATAACGAAAGAATTATCTTAAATGGAAATAGAACTTAAAAAAAAACTCCAGTTTGATCTTTGATCAAACTGGAGTTTTTTTTGTTGAAATGTTGAATCGCTTCGCTTGTTGATTTGTTTAAGTTAAACGATTAAACAACTCAACGATTAAACAACTAAATAATCCACCAACAATATTATTTCGCGCTTTGCAAAATTACTTTTTCAGTACGACTTTCTCCTCCGTGGACAATCTGCAAAAAGTAAATTCCTGCTGCTTTTCCAGTCAAATCAATTGCCTCGTCAAAGTAACCACTAAATGCTTCTTCTGAAGTATTGTAGATCATTCTTCCTGCCACATCTGTAAGACGTAGAGAAAAACTTCCGTCTAATTCAGAACTATATTTTACTTGAGCAATACCTGTGGTTGGATTAGGAAATACTTCCAGTTCACCCGGTAGTAAATCTTCTGTATCGATCGTTGCAGGCAACTCCGTCGCTACGCCATCACAGCAAGCAGTCCAAACGGTATTTTTTTGAATTTTATAACCTAAAACAACAGATAATAATTCTGCTCTGCCATTTCTAATAATATCAACATCCAAAGCATCTCCTGCTTCATAAGCGTTGATGGTGGTATGTAAATCACAACCAGAGTAAACAGTTTCTCCTTCAATATTAGTAATAATATCTCCAGGTAAAATTCCTGTTTCAGCCGCTGCCGAACCATTAATCGTTCGCTGCACTTCTACGCCAGGAATATCCACTGCAGGAATCGTCGCAACGCCCATTAATGGTAATTTTTTTACGTCCGTTGTTTTTTCACAAAAATCATAACACTGACCGTCCCAATCTTCTTTGTTGAATGACAACCGAACTACCTCCGTATCTCGAACGATGGTTCCTCTAATTTTTATATCCGCCAAGTTACCGTGCTTACGCAGATAATCTCCTAAATCAAACGCCTTCGCCTCTTCTCCTAACAATCGCTGATAGATAGTTTGGGAATTAAGGGTCGCTTTAGACGTAATGGAAATTCTTGCAGAATGGATCTTTTCAGATTGTGCCGTAGATAATTGGGCAACGATGAGTAAGATTAAGGTGTAAAAGTACTTCGACTTCATGTTATCTAGTGTTTAGGTATTAATAAGAGTTGGCTTTGTGGTTACCTTAACTAGTACAATTGCTATTCCAAAAAGGCGATTTTAGGAATTATTTAAGATTTTTAAAAAAGTCAAGTAAAAACTAGAAGAATTGAAGAGGATGATCAGCGAATTTGGAGGTGAATATGATCATCATGACGCACCGCACGACACCCATGAAATCTTACCCGATTATCTGTCAATTTTAGTCGAGTTTTGAGGTGAGGTTCTATAAATATTTTTTGAATTTCGGAATGATCTAATAAGGCTTCGACTAAATATTTAGTTCCTTTTTTAGAAAAGACTAATTCTTGATTGACTGCTCCTAGGCTACAATATTTAGAAAAATCATATTGATAATAGCCTGCCTTTTTACATTTCTGAATTTGATTGATTTCTCCAGCAAGTGGATTTACATAAACACCGTAACCTGTACGCGATTGTTTGGCGGGAATGATGTTTCCTTTTTTATTTTCATAAACCAAAGCTAAGTCTAGTTTTCTACCATCATTATGGCTCAAATGTGGAAGTAGTGGAAATCCATTTAGAAAAGGGAAATTAGCATCTAAATAGATAATTTTAATTCCCTGAGGTTTTACCTTTTTAGCTGTTTTTAATAATAATTTATTAATCGTTGGTCGAACATAATTTCGATTGGTTAAAACAGTAAACCAGGTAGCGGGCAGGATATCCTCCCTGTGCTTGATAGGTTCTCGGCCAAAGATAGGAGCGACGTGCGGAATGATTACTAAAGAAGTGATTAAATAGAGGGTTAACGATAATAATAGTTTTTTCCATCGCTTTTTCCATCCCAAAAATCGAGCGATTAAGATGGCACATAAAAAAACTAGACCACCAATCTGCGTCAGAATGGTAAGTAATAAAAAAAGGAAAATAATAGAAGTCCATTTTATCATTCGTCCTACTCATTTAAGATCCTAAAACAATAAATCGTCCATCCATCACGGCACTCAATGGCAACAACGCATCTCCTGTCCATTCTCCAAAAACAGTCAATGGATGACCAGCACTTAACGCCAATAGTTGCCAAGTTTCTTCCGGTCTTGTCAACGCAGAAACGTACTTTTTTTCAGCATCCACTAAGACTAAACCATCTGAGGTACGAACAGGAATTACGTTTTGTAAACAGACAGGAAAATCACTCAACCATGGGTTATCCGCCAAAGCCTTTGCATGAATTTCTAAAAAGTCATTAATGGTCTTAGCTCCTTTTAAAGACTCAATACTTTCTCCTGTTGGATCTGGTAATTTGATCAATGCTCGCAATGGATAACTGCCTGGATAATAGACTAGCTCACCTGAATAAATATGTCCCGTTTGCCAATGCTGATCATATCCCGTGTTATTAAAACTATAATCCAGAATCAGTGCATATTTTTTAGATTGGCGCCCGAGCAACCAAGTTTTTCGGTAAGCAATATTATCTAAGTTTACCCCTTCAAAACTACCGATGACTCCCCATTGATCCATCAAGCCAGTCTGTGATAAAATATCTGATTTCTTATCGGTAATTCCTGCGACTCTAAGAATTTGTTCACGCAATAATTCAGGCAATTGATCCAGTTGCTTAAAACCTGTAACCAATAAATAAAGTGACGCCAACTCTTGTAGTAATGCCTCTGGCCAATCATCCAAGGTAGTAGGTAGTAATTGTAAGGATCGGATTTTAGGTCCAACTGCACTCAGTTGAGTATCTACCATTCGAGCCGATAGGTCCTGCCAAAATTTATAATCTTGCTCCTCTACCGAAGCCATTCCCTGACGAATTAAATC
The DNA here is from genome assembly GCA_937927835.1 of uncultured Saprospiraceae bacterium. Lineage (GTDB taxonomy): Bacteria > Bacteroidota > Bacteroidia > Chitinophagales > Saprospiraceae > JALZUU01. The sequence goes on from CALGJS010000431.1 coordinate 18,511, forward strand.
CAATAACCAAACCTCTAAATCTTCCACGCCTGCGGTCATTCGCTGAATACGAATCAATCGATTTTTTAATCGTTTGTCTAGCTTTGCTATTTCATCGGGCATACTTTTTTTAGAAGCAACTACGGAGTTGGGGATTTTTTTATTTTTCCAAGTATTGACCCAATCAGGTGCTTCGCTCGCTTGGCGAAAATGTTTGGGTTGGCGGACAAAAAGAAGCAGGAGTCCTAAGACATGTTTGCACGGTTTTTTACGTGCAGGGCAATTACAATTGAAATGAGGTCCATCTAGTTGGACGGAAGTTTTGTAGGTATTGCTACTACTTCCTAGGCAACGTCCCCAGATGAAATTTTCTTGGGAGGCTAGAATAATCCATTTAGCGGAATCAGCAAACTGCTCACTCCGGTCGGCAGTAGCGAGATCGGGCGCGTGGGATAGAATGTTTGCTTCCGTCACAAGGAGGTTGGATTAAAAATACTATTGAGGAGTTTCCTGTAGAATCCCAAGTGTTTGGATTGCTTTTTCTGATGCTGTTTGCTCTGCACTTTTCTTGTTAAAATCATCAGCCGTAGCCAATTTTTTACCATCAATCAAAACGGCAACTTTAAACCGGTCTCGCTTTTCAAATTTATACTTAGCGATCATTTTATAAGAGACAACAGAACCATTCTTTTGACACCATTCCAAGAGTTGACTTTTATAATTGTCATCATAGCTTTCCAGCTCGTGAATATCGAGATAACCTCGTAATATTTTTTTGACTACGTATGTTCTAGTGCCATTGTACCCTTGTTCCAAGTATACCGCTCCGACTAGTGCTTCTAGCGCATTTCCAAGCATTGACTTACTAAGTCGGGTGTTATTATATTGGGCTAAAAATTCGTCTAAGCCCATTTTATCTGCAATTCGATTAAGCGATTTTCGCTTAACAATTTTCGAGCGCATCTTCGTCAAAAAACCTTCATCACTATTGGGATATTTCTTAAAGAGATATTCTGCTACGATGGTTCCTAGTACCGCATCTCCGAGGTACTCAAGTCGTTCATTACTTTGTACAGAATATAGTTTATCTGTAGAATTAGACTTGTGATAAAAGGCCAGTTTGAAAAGCGCAATGTTAGCAGGTATAAATCCCAACATAGGACGTAACCGACGAGCAAACTGCTTATCTGCTGAAAAGAAATAGTTGTAAAATCTTAGAATAGAATTGATCATTATATAAATTATACACAAAACAAATCAGACCAAAACGCGCGATTAAGCGCATTAGTCCATACAATCTTAAAATAAACTTTATCCATTCGACTTATTGAATTAAGAGATCACAAGAATATTTCCCGTAAGGAAATACTCCTACCTATAATCCTTAGGACTTAGTAGAATAAGCTTAATATATATGAAGATAGGAATGACTCGTAGAAGCGTACGATTGATAACTAATTCTAAGGCTTCTTTACAAAATGCTGATTTAATAGCAGGTAAAAGAATGAAGATGATTATCCTAATTCGGATAGTCATTATCATATTTTTTAGAGTAGAAACTTTCAAAACGTAGTCAATGAACACACTACTGGTCCTCCTTCTTTTGTCAGTTTTCTTCGTGAATTTCTCTACGAAAATACAAATAATAATTTGTGATTGATGGGATTTAGGACAATACATGCCCCAATTAAGGTCTTAACTCCTCAAATCCAAGGTACAACCTATTTATTAATTTCACAATACTTTTTCTTGTTTTATCTATAAAAAAAAGCAATATGACATTAATTATCCTTTAAATTTCCCAAAAACAAGTGACGAGTTATGACCGCCAAATCCAAAAGTATTACTTAGGATGTAATTAACGTCTCGTTCTTGTGCTTCGTTAAAAGTCAAATTTAAAGCATTGTCTATTTCTGGATCATCCGTAAAGTGGTTGATAGTCGGTGGCACAATTCCGTGGTTAAGTGCCATGATACCAGCAATAGATTCGATGGCTCCAGCCGCCCCTAGTAGGTGACCGGTCATCGATTTTGTAGAACTAATATTAAGTTTCGTAGCATGACCACCAAAGACTCTTTTAATGGCAATTGTCTCTGCGATATCACCTAATGGTGTAGAAGTTCCGTGTACGTTTACGTAATCGATGTCTTCAAGGTTCAGTTTAGCATCTTTAATTGCCATTTTCATCACATTCATCGCTCCCAAGCCTTCAGGATGTGGCGCGGTCATATGATGTGCATCCGCAGTAGCACCTGAACCTAAGATCTCTGCATAGATAGTCGCACCTCGTTTGACAGCGTGCTCATATTCTTCTAGAATCAGTGCTCCTGCACCTTCTCCTAGAACGAAACCATCTCGATCTTTATCGAATGGCCGTGAGGCCGTTTTGTAATCATCATTACGGGTAGAAAGGGCTTTCATTGCGTTAAAACCACCAATTCCTACCTTAGCAACAGAAGCTTCTGATCCTCCGGTAATAATTACATCTGCTCTGCCCAATCGGATATAATCCATGGCGGCGGCAATTGCGTGAGAGGAAGAAGCGCAAGCAGAAACCGTAGCGTAGTTAACACCCCGAAATCCAAATTGTATAGAGATTAATCCTGCGGCTATATCCGCGATCATTTTAGGTACCGTAAAAGGATTGTAACGAGGAGTACCACTACCAGTAGCATGTTCAGCAACTTCATGTTCTAGGGTAGCCAGACCACCAATACCAGAACCCCAGATAACACCGGATCGATCCAAGTCAATTACTTTAAGGTCTAAACCTGAGTGCTGAATAGCTTCTTTAGTAGCAACCATAGCAAATTGAGCGTAAAGATCCATACGTCTTACTTCGCGTCGATCTAAATGATCTTTGGGATCAAAGTCTTTGACCTCACAAGCAAACTTTGTTTTAAATTCGGTGGTATCAAAACGAGTGATAGGAGCGGCTCCGCTAATTCCGTTTTGTAACCCCTGATAGTATGCTTGCAGGTTATTTCCGATAGGAGTTAGTGCTCCTAGGCCTGTTACAACAACCCTTTTCATAAATTTGGTGTAAAACAACAAATTAGAGAATGAATACTCATCCTCTAATCTGCAGTATGATGGTTAAATCACGCAGAAATACTTGTCATTAGACAATGTTTCCGCTGTTTCAATTTTCTCTGTAGGAAGGTCTAGCTTATTCCTGAATCTGAGATTGCAGGTATTCTACTGCCTGACCGACAGTTGTAATGTTTTCCGCTTGTTCATCAGGAATTGAAATATCAAATTCTTTTTCAAATTCCATGATTAATTCAACTGTATCAAGTGAGTCCGCTCCCAAATCGTTGGTAAAGCTAGCCTCTTGCGTGATTTCTGATTCATCGACTCCTAATTTGTCTACGATGATCTTGTTAACTCTTTCAGCAATGTTTGACATAATAATAATTTCTAGTTTGTTAAATTCCAAAAGTATTGCAAAGTAAGCTATAAGAACGTTGATAACCAAAGTTTTTACCTCTTTTTTGCACTACTAATCCAATGTGAATAATATAATTTAATACATTTTGGGCGTAAAATTGTTCACTTGCCCTATTAGATAGCGTTATTCATCGCTATTTATTGTAAAAAACACACTAATACTTTTCAATTGATCACTTATTATAGAGACATTATTGTATATTAGCCTTGTTTTAGGAGAATTACAAGTAGTTTGATCTCCTAAAATATTCTATCAAAAAAATAGGATCATACAACAACTTCCATATTTAACCCCTATTAAAGTACTTTTCAGTATCACCTTTTTTAACTTTTTTTTATGAAAAGAATAGATCACCAAAACACAAAAATAGTCGCTACCGTAGGCCCAGCTTCCAGTTCTTACGAAAATTTACTTGCCCTAGCTAATGCTGGAGTTGATTGTTTTCGACTCAATTTTTCACACGGAAAACACAGCGATCATAAAAAGGTCATTGATCATTTAGTCTATATCAACGAAAAATACAACTACCATATCAGTATTTTAGCGGACCTACAAGGGCCCAAATTGAGGGTAGGGAAAATCAAGGATGATAGCTTGATGCTGAAGAAAGGAGATGTTTTGACCTTTGTAAATAAAGAATGTATAGGTACGATGGAAAAGATCTATATGAGCTATCAGCAGTTTCCGCAGGATGTCAAGGTTGGCGAAAAAGTCATGATTGATGATGGGAAGCTTATGTTAGAAGTTGTCAGTACGAATAAAAAAGACGAAGTTAAGTTGAAGGTCCTCTTTGGAGGAAAATTATCTTCTAATAAAGGAGTTAACTTACCAAATACTAAGATCTCACTTCCTTCTTTGACGCCAAAAGATGAGATCGACCTAGCTTATATTCTTACGTTACCTGTTCATTGGATTGCACTTTCTTTTGTTCGGTCTGCTAAAGATATCAAAGACCTACAGGCTCGCCTTGCTGCGGCCAATCATCCAGCTAAAGTCATGGCAAAAATAGAAAAACCAGAAGCTATTGATAAATTAGACAAAATCATCAAGGCTTCGAATGGTATTATGGTGGCTCGGGGAGATTTAGGAGTGGAAATGCCCATTGAAAAGCTCCCTATTCTACAAAAGCATATTATCAATCGTTGTCTACAATATGCTCGACCAGTAATTGTGGCTACTCATATGATGGACAGTATGATTACCCAACCAATTCCTACCAGAGCGGAGATCACCGATGTTGCTAACGCCGTACTAGATGGAGCAGATGCTGTGATGCTGAGTGGTGAGACTTCTGTTGGTGTGCATCCTGTTAAGGTTGTAGAAGCGATGAATAGAATTATCGAAGAAGCAGAAAAAACCTATAGTATCAAAGGTCGTAGACCGAAGCCTACCAAGAAGTCTAGAACCTTTATCTCTGATGCAGTTTGTTTTAGTGCTGCTAAGACTGCGGAAGAAATTGACGCAAAAGCAATTGTTGGGATGACCAGTTCAGGATATACTGCATTTAAAGTGTCTAGTTTCCGTCCTGATACGAAGATCTATATCTTTTCGGAAAAAGCACATATGCTTTCTACGCTCAATTTAGCTTGGGGGGTAAAATGTTTTTATTACGATAAATTTACTACGACCGATGAAACGATTCACGATGTAAATGACATCTTGAAGAATAATGAGATTGTGAAAGTTGATGATGTGGTGGTAAATATCGGAAGTATGCCGATCAAGCGCCGACACCGAACCAATATGTTTAAAGTTACGGTGGTAGAATAAAATCAATTTCAAGTATAAAAAATCTTAAAATAACTCTGACTTTCAAGGTAGTCAGGGTTATTTTTTTGTCAAGTAAAAGGTTTCTCTTACAACCAAATTCGTAATTTCACGTATATAATCAGTATATCTGCTAGTGGTCCTCACTACTTGGCATATTTTTATAAAAAACACAATTCTTAAAAAATGAAGATTATTATTCCAATGGCTGGACGTGGTTCTCGTCTACGTCCACACACACTTACTACTCCAAAACCACTGGTAAAAATTGCTGGTAAACCGATGGTACAAAGGTTAGTTGAAGATCTTACAAAAGGATATCCTGGTAAAGTTGAGGAAATCGCCTTTATTATCGGTGATTTCGGACCTGAAGTTCCGCAGCAGCTAAAAGATATTGCCGCTTCATTAGGAGCAAAAGGAAGTGTTTATCAGCAGCACGAACCACTGGGAACAGCTCACGCAATTCTATGTGCCAAGGAAAGTCTTTCAGGTAACTGCTTTGTAGCCTTTTCTGATACACTTTTTAGTGCTAGTTTTGATTTTGATCCAAATGAAGATGGAGTTATTTGGGTACAAAAAGTAGAAGATCCTTCTGCATTTGGTGTCGTAAAAGTGGACAATAATCAAGTAATTACCGATTTTGTAGAAAAATCACCTGTTTTTGTCTCTGATCTAGCGATTGTTGGAATTTATTACTTTAGAGATGGTGAAAATCTTCGCAATGAATTACAGTATGTAATTGACAACGAAATCAAAGATAAGGGGGAATATCAATTGACCAGTGCGTTGGAAAACATGAAGTCCAAAGGGCTTAAATTCCGTCCAGGAAAGATCGATGAATGGCTAGATTGTGGAAATAAAGATGCCGTAGTGCATACAAATCAACGAATGTTGACCTTTATGGGAACAGAAAACCACATTGATCCTAGTGCAACCGTTGAAAATGCCGTAATTTTACCTCCCTGCTTTATTGGTAAAAATGCCGTTATCAAAAATTCGGTTATTGGCCCCCATACCTCTATCGGAAACAATTCTTTAGTTAGTAGTTCCGTTATCAATAATAGTATTGTCCAAGAAGACAGCACCGTAACCAATGCCAACATGAGCAATTCTATGTTAGGCAATAAGGTCGATTACGAAGGAAGAGCATCTGAACTTAGTTTAGGTGATTTTTCAAAATACATAATATGATTATTCGTCACTTTTTCATTTTGTTATTAACCATCAGTCTGCATGCAGGCGCTACCCTTTCTTTGTCTGCACAGACACGTCCTTCAGAGGAACAAGTAGAAACGGAAAAAATCTTTATTGATGCCTCCCGTGAAAAAGTGTTAGGTAACTATGAAAATGCAGCTTACTTATTTAAAGAAGTCCTCAAGCGCGATAAACACAACCACGCTGCAGCCTACGAGTTAGCGCGGTTATACGATGTGCTTGATAATGTAGATAAAGCGATGGCCAGTATAAAGATGGCTATCGCCGGAGACCCACAGAATCCTTGGTATCAGATGTTTTTGGCAGATCTATTTGATCGTAAGGGTAAGTATAAAGATGGCGCCAAAATTTTTGAAAAATTAGTCAGCGATGCTCCGTACAATGAATACTATTATATCAAATGGGCATTCCTTTTGATGAAGGCCAAACAGCCAGAAAAATCTATCGAGGTCTACTCTATGTTAGAAGATCGGATTGGTATTTCTGAAGAAATCTCTCGCAAAAAACAAGCACTGTATTTAGGAACTGGACAGCCTGCCAAAGCAATTGAGACTTATCAACTCTTAATCATTTCTGATCCTTATAATTTAGAGTTTCATCATCTACTAGCTTCTTTGTATCGACAATTAGGAGATGAAGAAAATGCTGCTAAGGTTTACCAAGATATTCTCGAGATTGACCCCAATGATGCACAAGCGAGTATTGCTTTGGCCGACCGAAAAAAAGTAAAAGGAGATGATGTCAGTTATCTATATAGTTTGCAGCCAGTATTTGCGAATCCTGAGGTAGATATTGATCTAAAAATAAAAGAGATTCTTCCTTACATTCGTCAAGTAGTAGATACGCCTAATGAACCAATCATGAACGCTACCTTACAATTAGGTAGTATTTTGGAGGAGCAACATCCAGGCGAAGCAAAAGCTTATTCAGTCTCAGGTGATTTACTTTATTACTCGGGACGAAAAAGACAAGCGCTAAAAAAATATTTAAAAGCACGTTCTTTAAATAATACCATCTATAGTATTTACGAACAAATCATGTACATCAATTTGGAGACCAATAGTTATGATACGCTATTAACGATTTCAAATGAAGCAATTGATTTATTTCCGAATCAAGCTGGAGCATATTATTTTAATGGAGTAGCTCTAGATTTCAATCAAAAAGATCAGAGGGCCATCAGTTCTTATCAACAAGCCTTATTAATGGCTCGTAAAAATCCACGATTACAATTTGACCTGTATGCTCGTCTTGGTGGGTTGTATCATCGCATCGGTAAACATACTTTGTCTGACACTAACATGGACAAGGCTTTACAACTCAATCCAAAAGATTTCAACCTGCTTAATAATTATAGTTTTTATCTAGCTGAACGAGGTGTTCAATTAGAAAAGGCAAAAAAAATGTCTGCACTCGCTAATGAGCTACGTCCTAACCAAGGACATTTTCAAGATACATACGGTTGGATTTTATATCAGATGAAAGAATATGAAAGTGCTCGTGAATGGCTAACCAAAGCTATTGACAATGGCGGTGATTCTAATCCTGGTATCCTAGAACATTACGGTGACATTCTTTTTCAAATTGGAAAAACGGAAGCAGCCATTATTGAATGGCAAAAAGCC
>CALGJS010000432.1 GCA_937927835.1 uncultured Saprospiraceae bacterium
ATTAGAAAATGATACTGAAATTCCACTTGTCGTCGTTGGAGTTCCAACAGAGATAGAAATACTTGTTTCTTCTGAAGCACCTGAATTATCGGTAGCTCTAGCTGTTAAAGTATAAGTTCCTTGCGCTAAATTTTGCAAAGCTGCATCGGCTGAGTTACTATTATCAGCACCCCATTCGTATGGTGCGCCATTTTCTTGTCTGATTAATGTGTTGTCTAAAAACAACTGTACATTGCTAATATTACCATTCGAATCAGAAGCATCTACGGTTACACCGATAGGAGCGTTCAAGGCAAAATTTTGATTATTGTTTGGGTTGGAAAAAGAAACACTGATTCCATTCTGACTAAAGCCATAACTTGCAAGGAAGAATGAAAGCAATAAAATAAAAAAGAGTCTCATAAATTTAAGTTGGTTATGATACCAAAAAGTTTGGATCAGGTAAAAAATATAGGGGAAATGAATAAAATATATCGGGGGGGGGGGAATTTAGACTACAATATTCATTAACATCACCACATAAATCTATACCCAATTTATGGTATTTTTTACTATTGCAAAAATTCCAGATATCACCAGAGACCAGTACTGAATACCTTGGGGATTATCCATCTCAAAGTTAGTCCACTTAGATTTTTTTTAGCGATCAATCAAATCAATAGCGATAGCGGCTAACTTTTTATTTTTTTGTAAAAAACTTGAACTTGTTGGCGAAGCGATTTTCTTGGATGATCTGTAATAATTTGTTATAGCTGATATTTGCTTCTATTAAGTCGCTGCAACAAAATGTAGGCTGCCAATATAGAACAGTCTAATGAAAAATCTCGTTTAATCATTCTTAATATTATCCCATAAAGATGCAACAATTCGAGGCGCTGCATTTCCGTCCCACAAAGGAGGAATCACCGCATCGAATTGAACAATTTGACTTATTTTTTCAAATTGACCAAGGATGGTCTCCGCATTTAATCCAGGAATCAAAGTATTTGTTCCTAAGGTTGTCGTACTTGGCCTTTCTGTGGTTTCTCGAATCGTCAAACATGGAATTTGCAAAAAAAGCACGGTGTAACGGCGCAACTTTCATGAAATTAGGGCGAGCTCCAACAATATTTAGTACCTTCATTTTTGATTCGTTTTCTCACACATTGAAGTTGTTTGACAACTTCATTATATTGGAGGTTATTTACTGCTTTGGTAAGTTGGTTTTGAATACTAAGTAAGCAGCAAATATATGTTGAGGGGCTGTAAAGTTAAAAAAATGATCAGTTATTTGATTCTATACTTATTATGAATTTATACGCAATTGGTACCAGAGTAAGGTTGAAGCATACGGGTGACGAAGGAGTCATCTCTGAATTGCTATCAGATGAAATGGCGACGATCCTATTGGAAGACGGTGATAAAATCCCTGTTTTTTTAGATGATATCATGAGTGTAGAAGATGAAAAACGCGCCTTATCTGCTAAATTGCCCATCAAGGCAAAAGTTGTTAAAGGTAAATCGCCTCAAACGCCTAAAGCACCTATTTGGCCAGATCCACACCAACAATATACGGTATTAAAAAGCCTAGGCATTCAGCTTTGTTTTGATCCTCATCTACGACCAGATGGAATTCCAGATCGCTATACGGTTTATTTAATCAATGATACCAAATCGGATATTTTATATACTTGTCAAATCTCTCAACGGAACCTAAAAGGATATAAATCGCATGGTAAATTGGATCAGATGACTGCACAAGAAGTTGGAAAATTGAGCTATGATGATCTCAACGAAGGGTCAGTCGTCCATCTCGAAGTCTGGCAAGTAACGACCGCAGGCAACGGATCAAGAATGCATAAGGAGATCAAGTTAAAACCTAAACAGTTTTTTAATAATAAAAAAACAGCACCTATCCTTAATCGCTTGGTTCATCATTATGTCGTTTTTGATAAGTTTAAGGTAACTGAAAAAAAGCAGCCAGAAGAAGATTTGCAGTCATACACCCGTCGTCAGCAAGACCTCAATGAGAATTGGCAACCGTTGCAGGACTTCTATCAAAGCGAGGTAAATGATTTTGCTAATTTCCCCAATGATATCGACCTACATATCGAGCATCTCACCCATCAAATTAAAGGATTGACCAATACTGAAATTCTCGCTATTCAACTAGAAGCTTTCGAAAAATATTTATCACGAGCAATTGAACTAGGCATCTCACCTGTCTTTATTATTCATGGACTTGGTAAAGGAAAATTAAAACGAATGGTTGCTCAAAAACTTAAAGCCAATCCAGCTGTCATCAGTTTTAAAAATGAATATCATTATAAATATGGTTGGGGAGCTACGGAAGTAAGAATCTAAGAAAGTTAAATTAGTGTTTTAAAAAAATGTGTACTTTTGGGTATCAAACGCAGATTTTTAGCGTTTATACTGATAAAGTCGCCCTTCTTAACTGTGGTGACTGTGATATTTCATTATTGAAATCCGACTGGAGGTAGATTGAGTAAAAGGAGTTTTTTAATAAAGAAGCTATTTAAAAATGAAGCACAATGGTTACGGCTAAGCCATTGATTGCCAATACTTCATAAATTTATCGGTACCGTAGCTTTGGCTACGAACCTCAAAATTTATATCGTCTTGACAACCAAGCACTTATCCTCACCTTTTGTGAACATTCTTAATCAGTTTCATAAATTCCTCAGTGATTGGTTAGAAAAGTATAAAATAAACGACTTTTTTGCCATAGATTGGCTGTAAGTAAATGAATTACTGTATTACGACAAACATATAGTATCTTACCCATATATCCTATCCTTCGACAGCGTTAGATTCAATACTTTTTTTACTGGCCTTGTTCATTTGCCATCTATAATATATTAGACTATGTCATTCGAGACACTCGGACTTTCCGAGGAACTTCAAAGTGCAGTGCGCACTAAAGGGTACACGACGCCCTCTCCTATCCAGGAAAAAGCAATTCCAGTCATTTTACAAGGAAAAGATATATTAGCTGCCGCTCAAACAGGAACGGGAAAAACAGCTGGTTTTACCTTACCGATGCTTCACTTGATGAGCAAAAATCCACCAACCGGAAAAGGACGACGTCCGATTAGAGCACTCGTTGTTACTCCTACGCGGGAACTTGCTGCTCAAATTCAAGAGAATGTATTGGATTATGGAAAAAACCTTAACCTTCGATCTACCGTAATTTTTGGTGGTGTATCTGCTAAGCCGCAGATTCGTCAACTAAGAGACGGGATTGATATCCTTGTCGCTACTCCCGGACGATTATTGGATTTACAAAATCAAAGATATATCGATCTTTCTCGTGTTGAGTTTTTAGTACTCGACGAAGCGGATCGTATGTTGGATATGGGGTTCATTCATGATATCAAAAAGGTATTAGCGCTTTTACCAAAGAAGCGACAGAATTTATTATTTTCAGCTACCTTTTCTCCGAACATTCGGACTTTGGCTAGTAAGTTTATGGACAATCCAGTTTCTGTAGATGTTGCTGCTAGAAATACGGCTGCCGAAACGGTAAAGCAAACGATTTATCCCGTTCACAAGAAAAGAAAAGTAGCACTCCTAAAACACCTGATCAAAAAAGGTGACTGGAAGCAGGTACTTATTTTTACCCGAACCAAACACGGCGCCAATCGCTTAGCCAAGCGATTGGACAAAGCAGAAATTCCAGCACTTGCCATTCATGGTAATAAAAGTCAAAACGCTAGAACACATGCTTTGAAGTCTTTTAAAAATGGAGAAGTACAAGTGTTGGTAGCGACAGATATCGCGGCTCGTGGTCTAGATATTGAACAATTACCTTGGGTGGTAAATTACGAACTACCTAACGTTCCTGAAGATTATGTTCACCGTATCGGACGTACAGGACGTGCGGGAATGACTGGAGAAGCAGTTTCGTTAGTATTTGATCAAGACGAACAAAAACTATTGAGAGACATCGAACGATTATTAAACAAATCTATTCCAAAAGAAACTTTGGAAGAGTTTGATTATACCGTTAAAATTGATCCAGAAGAGGAAGATCGTAGACGGGAAGACCGAGGACGCGGTGGCCGTGGACGAAACAATCGAGGACGGAATGACCGTAATCGGAACTCAAACGATCGAAACTCTAATGATCGAGATAAAAAGTCGTCAGACCGAAAGTCTAATGATCGCAAACCTAACGAGCGCAATTCAGACAACCGTAAACCTAGTAATCGTAACAACAGAGACGAAAACAGCCGAAAAAATTCTGAAAATCGCAACACGAATCGTAAAGAAACTACGGTTAAAGAAAAACAACCAGCTGGCGAACGAGGTGGCACCTCCAACCGTAAACAAGACAATGGCAAACGCGAAGACAATCGCAATAACCGAAATGATAAAAATAAAAACAGTAATAAAAAGAATCACAACAAGAATAAAAAGTCTACATCTAAGTCCAAGGAGGTAATTCCAGAAGGCAATAAGAAAAACAAAGGTGTTAAGTTTTCTAAAGCTAG
>CALGJS010000433.1 GCA_937927835.1 uncultured Saprospiraceae bacterium
CGTACAGAATATTTTCCGTAGAGAGAAATACTGTCCTGCTGAAGGCTTTTCATTTCTGTTTTATAAATATGTTTTGCAACCTCCAAGGCTCTTTTATGCTCCTTTAAATAGACCAGTCCTTTAAGTGCTTGTACTTGAGCAAAAACGTTGTCATCCGTTTTTAAATTTTCGATACGGTCGGTATGCTGGTGTTTATTCATCAATCCTAAATGAACAACTGCGAACCCTGCTGATGCGCTACCACCATCCAGAATTTCCAGTAATACCACTTCGGTAGTATCTGCCTCGTAAGAGAGTTGTTTTCCAAACAGAGTAAATGTCCGTTGGTTCATTTCTGGGGTGGCAGGCATCCCTCTTTCAAAAAACTCGCTTCGAACATTACAGTAGCAATCATTGAATAAGTATTCTACTTCCTGATTGGAAAGTTGGGATATATGCCTACCTAACCAACAATACGAAAAATCATCATGTTTCTTAAAATTTTTCTTAAACCGATCCTTTTCGTTTTTCCCGAGCAAAAATTTTAAATGCTGATTATAAAATCTTTTTCTCTTCCGCCATATTTTATTATGTCGCCTTATTTCTACATCAGATAGTTCCATTATTTCATGTTTCACTTTCAGGCGTTCGGTCTTTCGAGTTTTCACTCTCGGGGAACCCGATGTTTTATTCTGAGGTTCGGTATCAGATAGGATCATAATTTTTGTTAGCGAACCGTAGCCTTGTCGAGCGCCTATTTTACGGTTTATAATCAGCTGATCGGTAATTTGATTGACCTTCACTGTATGCTGAATCGTTTGAACTGGTATACTGAGCGTAGTATCAGCTAGAATTAACTCAAATTGCAGCGCACCATTTTTCGTATTTAAATTTTTGTGAAAAAATAGCTTAATGGAGTCAACTTTTATTTTATCATGGAAATCAAATTTCACCCATTTAGGGTCATGCCTTCCTACTGTCCATGCCAACGGATCGTCCACAAATTCGTGGGCCTGTATTTGATTAAGTGAATTGGCGGTAATCGTTGTAGTGTTTAAATTAGCGTAATTATAGCTGATGTTTTGCCCAGAAGAGAAAAAACCAAGAAAGGTGAGCGTAAGAGATAGAAAAAGGATTTTAAAATCAGGCATACTTATTTAGATTTTGAATTCAATGCTTTACATTCAGTAGCTGATGTCACTTCTCCCTAATTCCGAAACTCGTTCTTAGCATTCAAATAATAGATGCCGAAGTAGTCGACAAAAACTTTCCAGCCGGGGGTGCCGACGCCAATGCGGATATTGGAGATGGGTTCGTAGGGCATTTCGTAGACGAGTTGTTCGTTGACGAAGAGGTAGTAGGTTTGGTTGACTTTTCGGAGGGTGATTTTATTCCATTCGGTGACTAGTTTTTTGATCTTTCCTTTGATGATGGTTTTCTTTTCGTTTTTGATGATGAATCCTCGTTTGATCAAATTAAAATAGTAGAATCGTTCTAGACTTTTGTCTTGTCCCCAGACGAGTCCGTAATCGTTGCCATTACAGGATAGCATCATTTCTACGGCGAAGTCTTTGGATGGATCTACGTCAAAATGGGGCGCCATATAGGATGGCTTTAGTCCGATGGCGACGGATTTGAAGAGATATTGACCGTATTTGATTTTACCTTTGTACTCCTTGCTTTTACCGGTCCAGAATTTCTCGCTGGTGTCGTTATTAAAATCATCGAAAAAGACGGTGGTTCTATCTTCTGGGATATAATCGTAGTAGTCTCGCTGTGCAGATAGGGAGCAGCAAACCAACAAAAGCAGGCCTAAAATGATATAAAAAGGGTGTTTATCCATAGGGCAAAGGTAGCTTTTTTAGAAATTAGAGAGGGTTGGGGAAATGTTAAGGTGAAGGAGTTTTGGGTTATTGAGTTGGTTGGGAAAAGTGTTTTGTCTCGCAAAGACGCAGAGACGCAGAGACCTGCCATTCCGGCAAAGGCAGGTACTTTAACGTGTATATCTTTTATCGTGTTTTTTGCGCGCAGAGACGCAGAGACGCTTTAACGTGTATATCTTTAACGTGTTTTTTCGCACAGAGGTGCAGAGGTATCGTGTATATCTTTGATCGTAGAGCGAATATTCAGAATACCCTAACTAGCTGACTATCAATGGCGTTTGATTTAAAATCTATTATTTAGTTTCTTTTTATTTAAAAAAATTAGAGGGGACGCTCCGCATCGCGTATTGAGGGTTTTTCTATCTAAAAAATTAAAAATATACCTTCCTCTACCCTTTCTTAAATCGCAGATTTGATCCTTTTTTAGATTGAATAATATATATGTTCATTTTATGCTAAACTTGCACTTATTTGTTTAAATTTGCGTTCGACTATGTAAATAAATTGTGGGATAATTCCTGCTACAAACCGCGAGAGAGCTCACTAAACGCGATACCGCAATGATTCAACGACTGTTAATCAATAATTACGCGCTCATTGACGAGCTCGAAATTGACTTTTCGGAGGGACTGACCATTATTACCGGAGAAACCGGAGCTGGTAAGTCGATCCTCCTGGGGGCTTTGGGCCTTATCATGGGCAACCGGGCCGATACCAAGGTTTTTTATCACACTGATAAAAAGTGTATCGTGGAAGGGTTTTTCGAAATTTCCCGCTACGGCTTAAAACACTTTTTTGATGAGAAAGACATTGATTACGATGACGAAATCGTGATCCGTCGTGAACTTACACCTTCTGGTAAGTCTCGGGCTTTTGTCAATGATACGCCTGTCAAACTTAAAACACTCGGTCAACTCACCGCAGCTATTATCGATCTCCACCAACAATTTGATACGCTCGATATCCACAACGTCTCTTTTCAGATGCGAATGATGGATGCATTGGCTGGGAATTATCCTGCCCTAGAGCTTTATCAAAAAGAGTTTTCTACTTACCAAAAAAATAAGCGACAACTCAATAGCTTGATTGATCGGAACCAATCGGCAACGACCGAGATTGATTTCTTAAACTTTCAATTGCAAGAATTTAATGGCGCTGAATTAATCGCCGGAGAAGATAAACAGATGGCTTCGGAATTGGCTCGATTGACCAATGCAGAGGACATCAAAAAAACATTGAGTCAAGCTTACCGAATGATGAACGACGACGAACAGTCGGTAATCGATCAACTGGAAAAAGTTAGCTTGGCTTTAAGTGATGTAAAAGACTTTCATCCGGATGTGGCGAAGATCTATGATCGTTATGAAGGCATCTTGACGGAACTTCGAGATATTTCTTCTGACTTCGAAAAAGTAGCGGACGATACGGAATACGACGAGGAAAGAATTCAGGAATTGCAGGAGCGATTGGACTTGATTTATAAATTACAAAACAAGCATCGTGTAAAATCCGTGCTTGAACTACTTACAATTCAGACTAATTTACAAAATCAACTAAAAGGTTTCGGAGATTTATCGGAAGATATTGAGCGATTACAGAAAGAGATGGCACGACAAGAGGTTTCTCTACAAAAGAGAGCTGCAGCGCTTCGGAAGAAACGGTTGTCTGTTACGGGTGGTTTTGAAAAGAAAGTAGATGCGATGCTTACGCAATTGTCTATGCCGCATGCGCGATTGCAGGTGGAGGTGCGAGAACTGGAGCAACTGAATAGCACAGGAATCGATGAGGTAAATTTCCTTTTTGCTTCTAATAAAGGGAGTAAGTTTTTGCCGTTGAAAAATGTGGCTTCGGGTGGTGAATTATCTCGATTGACTTTATGTACTAAGTCTTTGGTAGCAGATGCGATTCCATTGCCAACTTTGATTTTTGATGAGATTGATACGGGGATTTCTGGAGATGTGGCTTTACGAATGGGTAAGATTTTACAGGAGCTTTCTGGTAGACATCAGGTAGTGAGTATTACGCATAGTCCACAGATTGCAGTTAAAGCGGATACGCATTATTTTGTTTATAAAAAAGAGATGAAGGATCGTACGATGACACGGATCAAGGCACTTACGATGGAGGAACGGATTCGTGCGGTGGCGACGATGTTGAGTGGTAATCCGCCTTCGGATTCGGCGATTGAGAATGCGAAGGAGTTGTTGTTGGCCACGTAGTATTTTAGAGGAAGGGAGGATTTGCTTTATAGAGTTTTTCTCGCGGAGGCGCAGAGGCGCAGAGACACGGCAATCGTGTATATCTTTAACGTGTTTTTTTTCGCGCAGAGACGCAGAGACGTTTTAACGTGTATATCTTTAACGTGTTTTTTTTTCGCGCAGAGGCGCAGAGACACTTTAACGTGTATATCTTCTAGCGTGTTTTTTGCGTGCAGAACTTGTTTCGGAAGACATGGCAATCGTGTGTATCTTTTTTTAGCCTGAATATTTTTTTTTGAAAAACATCAATAATTACATTTATTAATTTAAACGGCTGTTTGTTTTTAGTAGGCAGTCAATAGTCATTTTATTATGAATTTACTAGAAGGAAAACGTGGGGTCATTTTTGGTGCCCTAGACGAAAAATCAATTGCTTGGAAGATTGCTGAAAAATGTGTCGAGCAAGGAGCTAAGATTACCTTGACGAATGCACCGGTTGCTTTAAGAATGGGTAAGATCCAAACGCTTGGAGAGAAGTTAAACTCGGAGGTTATTGCTGCGGATGCGACGAGTATCGAAGATTTGGAAGCGCTTTTTACGCAATCACAAGAAATATTGGGTGGAAAATTGGACTTTGTCCTCCACTCTATTGGTATGTCGATTAATGTTCGTAAAAAGCGTCCTTATACGGATATTAAATACGAATGGATGCAGAAGACTTTTGATATTTCTGCGATCTCTTTTCATAAAACTATGCAGACTTTATACAAGATGGATGCGATGAAAGATTGGGGTTCTATTTTAGCGTTGACTTATATTGCGGCGCAACGTACGTTCCCTGATTATAGTGAAATGGCAGAATCTAAAGCATTGTTAGAATCCTTTGCTCGTAGTTTTGGCTTCCACTTTGGAAAGGCTAAGAATGTTCGGGTTAATACGGTTTCGCAATCACCAACGATGACGACTGCGGGCAGTGGTGTTAGTGGATTTGATGAATTTTTCAGTTATGCGGATAAGATGTCTCCTTTAGGCAATGCTTCAACGGATGCTTGTGCAGATTTTTGCGTGGCGATGTTCTCGGAATTGACTCGATCCGTTACGATGCAGAACCTTTATCATGATGGTGGATTTTCTAGTATGGGAATGAATCCGGATGTTTTGGGTTAGGTTAATGAATAATGGGGTAATGAATAATGAATAATGGCTCTTCTGTCGCGTTCTTTCTGTAGAGACAATTCATGAATTGTCTCTACATGAATTGTCTTTACGGGAAAAAAACATCTGTCAGTCATACGGCAAAAAGCTGGGATGATTTTGATTATCTTGCGAACGAGTGGACTAGTGCTAGTTTACACTTCATTTTAAATTTTAAAAAAAATATTGTGCGAATAATTTTATTTTTTCTTTTTAGTCTTCCTTTCTTTTTAAAAGCTCAGCCGATCGAATTAAATTTACTAGGAACTTGGAGTGATCCGAGTTTACCGGTAACGGCAGCTTGGAACGGACCTTATAATGAAATTTGGGGACTGGTTGTCAACGATCATGAGATTGCGGTGATTGGTTCAACGATGGGTACGCACTTTATTGATGTAACAGATCCGACTAATCCAATTGAGTTAACAGATGCTTTTGTGCAAGGGGCGACTTTTGGTCCGGCATTGGTACATCGAGATTTCCATGATTATCGAGGGTATCTATATGTGGTAGCGGATGAGGATAATAACAGCACACTACAAATTGTGGATATCCGTAATTTACCTGAATCGACTACTGTTGTTTCTGATAATAATGACCTCCTGATTCGTTCGCATAATGTCTTTGTCGATTCTACGCAAGCTCGATTATATGCTTGTGGAATTCGTCGGTCTACCGGTCGAGACGCCCTGTCTATTTATGATATTTCGGATCCAGTCAATCCAGTTGAATTAGGTATTTATAATAATATTGGGAATGTAGAAATTCCTTATGTGCATGATATTTTTGTACGAGATCATATTGCTTATTTGAATGGTGGAAACGATGGATTTTGGGTAGTAGATTTTACAGATCCAGCAGCTCCAGTTTTACAAGGTACCATGACAGATTATGTTCAGTCGGGCTATAATCATTCTGGATGGTTAGATCATCAGGGGCATTATTATTTTTTGGCGGATGAAAATCATGGTCTAGATTTAAAAGTAGTAGATGTTTGTGAGGGTGATAATATTGAAGTGGTTCAAACTTTTGGGACTGGTTCAGACTTTGAAGGTAGCATTCCACATAATGTATTGATTAACTGTAATATTTTGTATGCTTCTTGGTATTACGAAGGTGTACAGATGTTTGATATTTCAGATCCAACTAATCCAGTGCGTATTGGTTTTTATGATACCTTTGATGGGCCAGATATAAATTCTTTTGCTGGCAACTGGGGCGTTTATCCTTATTTGCCTTCTGGAAATATTCTAGCATCGGATATGCAGAGCGGACTTTTTATTTTAGAAAATATTGTTACACCAGATTGTGATGCTTATCAGGCGGATGCTTGTGAAAATGCTGTTCCAGTCTCCGAGGTTTATCAACCGATTAAAGCATTAAAAATTTATCCTCAACCAGTAGCCAATCAGCTTACCATTGACTTTTCCTTGACCGAACCGACAGCAGATCTAAACGTCTCTTTGACAGATCTTAGTGGGCGACAAGTAATGGCTTGGAATGAGTTAGCGGTATTTATTGGTGAAAATAAATTCAACTTAGACATACCAAACAGCTTAAATAACGGTTTTTATATTATGGTCATCGAAAATGAAGATGATACCGTAGGGATTACTCGAAAGGTAGTTGTTCATCGGTAGATTACAGCAATAACCTAGATGACCAAATTTTACTTACTTTTGGAGATTTATCATCTGGAATAATGCGTTTAGAACTTATCTAAACTTCCATTAATTGCATGAAAATTTGGACAAGCGTTTATTTAAACAATTATCATTATCGTTCTTGCTATTATTTTTTGTGGCACCACTTTTCGGACAATTTCCGGGACAGGGAGGAGGAGGTTTTGGTGGCAATACTCAGTCTGGCGGTACACCACAGGGGGAGTTTGTAGAATTGATTGATACGTTCGGTGTTTACTATTTTTTTGTAGATAATCCGAATGAAGAAACGCCTTTTTCGGATACCCTACTCCGTCATTTCCAACAATACGATGTTACTAGAATTCGAGATTTTGAGTATGCTCATCTCGGCAATCCCGGATCTCCAGCTCGTCCGCTTTTTTTTCAACCTGCTTTTAGAAGAGGATTTGATATTGGTCTCCACCAATTTGATTTATATCGGGTTGACAAAAAGAATACGCCTTATTACCGACTCGAAAATCCATTTACCCGAGCCTATTATTCACAAAACAATAAAGATAATTTAAACTTTAAAGGAGAATATAGTCGTAATTTTTCAGATGGAATCAATGTCTCTATTTATGCTCTACGGAGTAATCACTTAGGACAATTTAGAAATCAAAGAGCGAGAAATACAGCGTTTGCAAACAACTGGTGGTACCATGATAAAAAAGGAAAATACGATGGATACTTAGCCTTAACTTCTAATTCAAATGTCCATCAAGACAATGGAGGAATCATGCCTATTCCAGAAAATTTTGCGGTAGCAAATCCTATTACGCTTCCTGTTAATATCGACAATGACGCTACGACCAAGCATACCCAACGATCCTTTACCTACACGCAATATTACAAACTGATTGGAGCGGTTCCAGTTGCTCCTGCCCAACCGGAAATAAAAACTCAAGGAGGTGCTCGTCCTCCAGGTACTTTGCCTCTATCAAGTCTAACACCCAAGGATAGTTTGATACTAGATTCCTTGATCCAACGTCCGATACCAGAAAAGACAACCGTTGATATTGAAAAAATTAAGCCTAAGGATTCCCTCTTTCTTCCGATCGTTACGACGGATTCTTTAATTAGAGATTCCATCGTTATTGATTCGATGATTCCTACATTAAATCCAGCTGACTCGATTGTTCCTCCAACAACATCTATCTTAGAAGACACCTTACTTCAAGATTCTATCCAGAGCGATTCAACGCGTGGAGAACGAAATCCGTATAGCCGTTTTTCTACCGATAGTCTAGGACTAAATGGTCCAGGAAGTTTTTCACCACCGCCAGCCATTTCTACTGGACCTCCCAAACGGGCGATCACACTCGGTCATCAGATTGCGTATCATTCGAATCGATATCTGTTTTCAGATACCAGCCCAGATAATACTATTTATGATGAAAAATATATAACGCACGAAAGAGGAATTCGCAATTATATCAAACACCGAAAAGTTGAAAATGATTTTAGAATCAGTACTTTTAAGTTACGGAACAATAATAACAAAGTAAGAAAACAACGAGATCTCTTAGAAGCAGGAATAATGCATACGTTGCATTTTGTTACGCAAGAAAATGAAAAACACACCTTAAATAATCTATTTCTACATGGCCGTTTTAATTTCAACCCCAAAGATCGCTTAAAGATTAAGACCTATTTTCATTATGGATTTTTGACTAATTTGGGAGACTATCGATTAAACGGAACTTTAGAATATAACTTACCTACTTTAGGAAGTTTAGAAATTGGTCTAGTGCAACAAGCTTATTCCCCTAGTCTGATTGCCAACCGATTAATTTTATCTGAAACATTGGTCTGGGAAAATGATTTTAATAAAATCTTTGAAACAAGTTTGAAAGCTACCTTGCGAGTCCCACGTTTTGATTTTGAAATTTCTGGACAATATCATTTAATAAATAATTACCAGTACTTTGGTGATGATGGAACGCCTGAACAAACAGGTACGGCGATTAGTGTTGGACAACTGATGATCAAGAAACATTTTAAAGTTTGGAAATTCCATTTAGACAATAAAATAATTTTACAACAGAACAGCAGTAATTCCATTTTAAGGATGCCTCAATTACTGACGAAACAATCTTTTTATTTTGCAGGATATTTATTAAAAAAAGCCCTCTTTTCGCATGTCGGAGTAGATTTCCGATTGAATGATGACTTTATAGGAGATGCTTATTTTGCGCCGACAGGACAATTTCAATTACAAAACCTACAGATACTTCGTGCCTATCCTTTGCTAGATGTTTTTGTTGATTTTAAGGTAAAGGAATTTCGCTTTTTTGCAAAATATGAAAACCTTACAAGAGCTTGGTATCCAGCCACTGCCTTTCAGACTTACCTACATCCAGAACGATATTCTGCTTTTCGGTTTGGGGTGAGCTGGCGGTTTTTGAATTAAGTCGGCTGACTATTAGTTTAAGAAGTTCTTTCCCCCTCTGTTTCCCAATTAAATATAGTTTTATCTTTACTCTTAACCTAAATTGCTTAACCATTAGTTTTAGATGATGAATTTAAAATCCATTAACAATCTGACTATTAAAGCTTACACAAAAACAGCGGAAAAATATCATAGGAATTTTAGAAAAGAGATGAAAAAATTTACATTATGGAAACCAAAATCGCAGAGGTCTAAAACACAGAACTACGCGATCTATTATCACTCAAATCATTTTGCATAATGCAGTTATTTTCAACCAAACTTCATAATTAATTCTCTTGATCAGAAATAAAAAATCAGAATGAAGCCGAAACTTCATTCTGACCTAAACTTAATCATACAACTAATATAAAGTCTTTATCTCAGCAAGGTTATATCTCCATAAGTATCGACCTTAATGATTTCTCCACAAGTTTCGATAGTCGCTTGAATTTGGTAAATATAAACTCCAGAACTAATCATCTTCCCTCTTGAGTAACCACTCCATCCTCGACTAATATCATTGGATTGAAAAACCACACTGCCCCATCGGTTAATTACCCGCATTTCAAATTCCAATACAGAAATATTATCTACTGCCACCGGTTGAAAAAAGTCATTTTGGTTATCACCATTTGGCGAAAAGCCATTCGGAATAAACAACCAGTTATCGCGATCATCTTTCTCAGCACTAACCATTGCCGTAACGGTCTGACTTCCACAGATATTATTAACCGTTAAACTTACTGGGCCTGACTGACCTATTTCAGTATAAAATTCTGTAGAACCATCTGACCATTCATAACTCAATCCGCGGATATCTCCACTTACCTCTGGCACCATTCGAACTGCATCATCTCCACAAGCTAAAACTAGGTCATCCAAAGCAACGGACAACGGTGCAATTTCTGGAACTGTAATCGCTTCTACCACATTACAACCATTATTATCAGCAACCATTATTTCATAATCTCCAGGAGCCAGTGATTCAAAAAGTGGTTCTGCCTGACTAGTATTAGATCCTATCAATTCATACGTGTAAGGTCCACCACCAAGTCCACTTAGGATTTCGATCGTTCCAGCATTCGTATCTCCACAAGTCTCTGTAGCTTCTATTGCGAAACTAATTTCTGGATAAGCAGCAACTGCAATCGTTACAATCGAATCACAGCCCGCTGCACTTGTAAACGTAATCGGCACTGAACTTCCTGCCGCTATCGATGTTCCAAAATAATCATAATCAGTTCCACTACACGCTGTATAATTCTCGGTCGTATTGATTGGCTGCGTCGCCGCTACCATTACTGTTACAATTGAATCACAGCCTGCCGCACTCGTAAACGTTACCGGTGCGGAACTGCCTGCTGGGATTGACGTTCCGAAATAATCGTAATTCGTTCCACTACAAGCGGCGTAGTTTTCTGTCGTCGTTATGATTTGCGTTTCCGCTACCATTACCGTTACTATAGAATCACAGCCCGCTGAACTCGTAAACGTTACGGGTGCGGAACTTCCCGCTGGTATTGACGTTCCGAAATAATCATAGTTCGTTCCGGTACAAGCGGCGTAGTTTTCTGTCGTCGTTATGATTTGCGTTTCCGCTACCATTACCGTTACAATCGAATCACAGCCTGCTGAACTCGTAAACGTTACAGG
>CALGJS010000434.1 GCA_937927835.1 uncultured Saprospiraceae bacterium
ACTAAATCCAATTCCACTTGCCAGATATAAACACCAGTTGGAGCCGTCTCGCCCCCAATTTTTCCATCCCAGAAGGATTGTGGATCCAAAGAATCGACTTCATCATTTGCGTAAACCATCGCGCCCCAACGATTATAAACTTCTAAGTTTTTGATTTTGTGGATTCCACAATAAGGAAAGAATTGGAAATAATCATTGCGTCCATCAAAGTTAGGACTAAAGGCATTGGGAGCATAAAATAATTCTTCTTTATCCAATACAACTTGGATGGTACTTGTATCAGCACACATATAATCGTTGATCACCGTCAATTGATAAGTTGGTTCAAAAGGAACCTCTAAAGTTGGAGTGGGGCAGTTGTAACAACTCAAACCTTTTTTTCTAGTCCATGAGTAAGTAACTGCATCATCTCCAGTAATGATAGGATTCAATTTTAAAGGTGTACAAAAATCTGTTTCAATTAATTTAGGTAGATTTATCGTTGGACTAGGGAATAGGTCGATCGTCGTATTTGCGGAATCCGAGCAATATCCATTATCAATAATAACTTGGTAATCGCCTTCATTATGAGTAGCAATAGATGGAATTTTAATTTCAGCGGTGGTACTAGAAAAATTCGAACCTGACCAATAAAAACTCAAATTTTCACCAACTCCCTTAGCAGATAACATCATGGGTTCTCGTTCACAATATTCTGTTTTTCCAATAATTTCCGCTTCAATTTTTGGAGCGATAAATACCTCATTAGAAACCGTTTTAGAACAAAATCCGTAGGTCGCCACCATTTCAAACATACCGGAATACTCTTTAGGAACCGTAGGAACCAATGGACTAAATTCGGTAGAAGCAAATCCTTCCGGTCCACTCCAAGACACGGTTCCTTCTGGAAAAACAGTACCACTTAATTCTAGCGTTTCACCTTCACAAATCGGACTATTGGTGAGCGAAGTAACTTCCAATAAATGATTTGGAGCTTCAATTAAAATGCTTTTTTCTTCCCAAGAATAGCTACATCGACTATTTTCTAAAGTTATTCTGGAAATAATATATTCACCCGCAAGTAGATTTTGGATGGTGAAAGAATTTTGATTGTCAATGATAATATCATAAGTAGTTGCTTCATAGTCTTCGTTTTCTAGCACCACTTTGAAATTGTCACCAGGAGTTAAAATAGGGGAAGAAATAATGATCTGACCATCGTTGGCATCTAGGCAACTCGAAGGCGGAAAGATTTGAACCTCTACCTCATCTAAAATAACAGGAGTTGAAATAAATCCAGAAGCATCACCTAATAATTCAGGAGTCCTCGGCTCATCAGAAAGTTTTGATCCACCAAAAAGAGCAGGTAGATTTGTTAAATAGGCTTGATTTTGAATTAGCCATTCTGGTATATCTATGACTTCTGCGGTGATGATTATTTCCACCGTTGCCTTAGGTGGTATTTCTAAATTTTCAATATTCAAAAGACCCGTTCCAACCCCGGTCCCTGTGACAATCTCTCCGACAAAACTATTCGAGACTTCTCTGATAATCATCTCTTCTGGCAAAGTATCTGCCAGCGTAACTCCAGAAATAGTTTGATAGGAATCATTGGTCAACGTAAGGATAAAATTAACAGTCGTATCACTACAACTAAAATCACGTGGAACAATATCATTTTGAAAAGCAAGACTATAAGGACAAGAGCACCCATCAGAAATCTTGGTGGCTGGAGGAGCAGTTAAACCTTCGATTGCAGAAGTAGCAGAGGAAGGATTTATAGAAATAATTCTATTCTCAAGAAATGGAGCAGTAATATGAGGACCGATTCCATAAAGCTGTCCTTCATTTGTAAAAAACAGACTTTCTAAATGTAAAACAATATCGTCCGGAATCAAGAAAAGTGGCGTCACCATCCCCACGTTTGGATCTGAAAAATCTATATTTATTTGCAATAAAAAACCTTTAGTCGCAGCAGGTTCAAATTCAGTTCCAGGAAAATGTCCTTGAAAAGCATAGGCTATTTTTGAGTTATTAGGATCAACGACAAGGTCGTCTATTCTCGTGGTAAATGATCCACTATTTTGCGAAGCAGGACTCCAAAATAAATCAATCTCTTGGACCAACTCAAATTGATCCACAACCTCAAAGACCAGTAATTTATCCAAATTATCTTCGTGGCAAATATATTGTCCTTCTGGCGTGCAATCACCCGCATAAATCTTTAAGCTATCGTCTGCTTGGGGAACCGTACCAATAACATCATAGCTGCCGTTAATATGAAGTCGAACAAAAGAATTAGAGTTTTCTTGGAAACCGTAAATATAATTGTCCTTTGGATTGAATCCTACGGCATCAAAACGTTCTCCTAAATATGAGGCCATTTGACTATAAAATATCGATCTAAAAGGAGCAAACGTAATGTTAAAAGTGGCAGTATTGGTATTTACTGCGGATAAGATTAATCGACCATCACAAGGGTAGGGTTGGCTAAAACCGATAAGCGTTAGACAAGTAAAAATTAAGGATAAACCAATGATTCGTATCGAATTCATAAAGCCAATTCATCGTGTGGTTAAAAATCGAGAAAGAAAATTTTCAACTTCAATTTCTCTTCTATCGTAAAAAAAGCTTTAAAGTATCTAATAAATAGTATTTACCTTAATTAAGTTTAAAATATTAAAAGAAATAGTCCGTTAGTTGGCAAGGATTTATCGAACCAAACTCACATCACCAAAATACCTCAGTTCTGTTCCATCCACTAATTTCAAAACAACCTGCCAAATATAAACCCCCATTCCAGCGTATTCACCTTCAATTCGGCCATCCCAAAAGGACAATGGATTTAAAGGGTCAATTTTATCACTAGCATAAACAACCGCTCCCCAACGATTATAGACTTCCAAACTTTCTATTTTATCAACGCCACAATTGGGAAACAATTGAAAATAGTCATTACGTCCATCAAAATTTGGACTAAAAATATTTGGAATATAAATTAGCTGATCTTTTTCTAAAACCACTCTTATATTAGCCGTATCGGCACACATGAAATCATTGAGGACGGTCAATTGGTAACTTGGCGAGAAAGGAGCTTCCAACGTTGGGCGTGGACAATCAATGCAAGATAAACCTTCCGGTTCCGTCCAAGAATAACTTACAGATTCATCTCCAGTAATGATCGGTCTTAATCTTACGGGGGTACAAAAATCCGTTTGAACAATTTCGGGCATATTGATCGTAGGAGAAGGAAGGACATCAATTTCAAATTCAGCAGTATCTGAACAAAAATCATTTCCAATAATTACTTCATAGATTCCGGCTTGATAAGGACTAACTGAAGGAATTATAAGTTCTTGACGATCATTAGTTACCATGTTTGGGCCAGACCATTTAAACCGAGTTAAATCTCCATTTCCAATGGCCTCTAAACGGACGACATCTCTTTCGCAATAGGTCTCATTTCCATTAATAGTTGCTTCAATTTTGGGTGAGACATAAGCTTCGATTTCTCTTTCTTGCTCGCAATAGCCGTAGGTAGCCAGCATAGTATAAGTACCAGAATATGCTTGAGCTGCTGTATCAATAATTGGATTTAAAATATAAGCACCAAAACGTTCCGGTCCCGTCCAATAAGCAGTTCCTCCTGGAGTAAGGGTTGCATTTAATTCCAAATCAGCTCCTTCACAAATTGGACTATTCGTTGAAAGACTCACCTGCAATTGATCATTGGGAGCTTCGATCAAGATCGGTTGTTCTTTCCATCCATAACTACAAAGGCTATTTTCAATCGTCACTTGAGCCAAGGTATATTCTCCAGGAAGTAAACCGTCAATAATAAATGTATTATCATTGCCAATTAAGAATTCGAAATGAAATTCTTCCCAGCTTTTATTTCTAACCAACACCTTAAAAGTCTTTCCAGTTTCTAGCAAAGGAGAAGAAACAATAACTTTTGAATCATTTGCCTCAAGACAATTGGTGGGGTGGACAATTTCTAAAGTCGCACCATCAAGTGGTAACGGCTGTGACAGATAATCGGTAGGATCAGGTGCAATACCAGGGGTCAAAGGATCATCCGAACATTTTTCACCATCAAAAAGCAATGGTAAATTTCTCAAAAAAGCTTGATTCGAAATTTCGCCAACAGGTACATCAATTACATTTGCTTGAATGGTAATTTGCACGGTGCCCCTAGACGGAACTTGAAGATTATTGATCGTCAAAATACGCGTTCCCGCTCCGCCTCCTGCTTCTATATCTCCAGAAAAGTCTCCAGTAATATTTTCAATAATTATTCCTTCGGGTAAGGTATCTGTTAATTGAAGACCCGTTAATTCTAAGTATGACTGATTTGAAATAGTTAGAATAAAATCCAATTCTGAACTACTACAAGGTTGAAATCGAGGTTGAATATTATTTGTAAAACTAAGTGTGTAAGGACAAGAACAGCCATCACTAATATCAGCAAATGGCGTACTGAGGCCTTGGATGGTAGCTTCCGCAGTAGAAGGGTTAATAGAAATTAAACGATTCTGAATAAAAGATCCGGTGGTATAAGGACCTAATCCATAAAGTTGTCCACTAGCGGTAAAAAATAAGCTACCTAATTGATAAACTACAGTTGACGGAATCGTTCCAATAGGGGTTACCATTCCTACGTTGGGATCTGTAAAATCTAAATTGATCCTTAACAAACTTCCTCTGGTGGAAGAAGGACCATAATCATCCTGTATATAATTTGCTTGAAAAGCATAGGCAACATTCGCGTTATTGGGATCAATGGCAAAATCATCAATTCGAGTTTTAAAAGGACCTGAGTTTTCAGAAGCCGGATCCCAAAATAAATCTAACTCATTGACTAATGAAAAATTATCTACTACATCAAACACTAAAATTTTATCTAAAGTATTTTCATGACATATATAGAATCCGTCTGGCGTGCAATCACCAGCATATACCTCCAAAGTATCCACCTGTGGAACAACCCCAATCAGTTCATAAGTTCCATTCGCACGAAGTCGAGCAATGGAGTTAGATTCTTTATGTACTCCATATATATAGTTGTCCTTGGGATTAAAACCTACCGCATCAAATTTCTCATCTAGAAAACTTGCAAAAGGACTATAATAAACCGCCCCAAAAGGAGCAAAAATTACATTATAAGTGGTGGTATTTCCAGTTACGGCAGAAAGAATCAATCGTCCATCACAACGAAAAGGCTGGCTAAATCCGGTATTGGAAAAGCAGGTAATAAAAAGAAGAGAAATGACAATTCGAATCCACGACATAAGTTCTAGTAAAATACTTATTTATATGTTAAGAATACAAGTGTTTAAGAGATTTGTTTGGGTAATGATAAACACATAACATATATTTGCCTCCAACAAGTCCTGAAAGGACGCTATACACAAAAGATGGAAGCATTCCATCGATAGCTGTTAATAAATAATGACCAATAAAAAAATTCCTATCTTTCCACTAACAAGCCACTAACTCAAACCCACCATGAAAATAATCTCCACCAACCTAGCCAAACCTTCCACCTTCATTTGGAATGGCCGAGAAACATCCACTGGTATTTTTAAAAAACCAACAGATGCTCCAATTTACTTAACCAAAAATGATGTTTTAAAAGACGAGGTTTCGGATCGACTACATCATGGAGGATATTATAAAGCATGTTATCTTTTCGCGTCGGAACATTATCCTTATTGGAAAAATTTATATCCAGATCTCGATTGGTCTTGGGGAATGTTTGGGGAGAATTTGACGATGACTGGTTTTGATGAACGAGCAGTCTATTTGGGAGCAATTTATAAGGTTGGAGAATGTGTGGTGCAAATTTCTCAGTATCGAGAACCTTGTCATAAGTTCGCTCATAAATTTGGAACCCAAGGAGTGATAAAGCAATTTATCGACTATGGTTTAGGAGGTACTTATTTAAGTATCCTAGAAGAAGGAAATGTAACGGTAGGAGATGAGTTTACACTATTGGAGGAACCAAAAGAAAAGGTGACAGTGGCAGAATTATTTCGCTTAGTATTTTCCAAGGAAAAGAATCAAGAATTATTAAAGATAGCGGCGGCCAGTTTAGCAATTCCAGCGAAAAAAAGAATCCTGTTAAGTAAGTTTATTAAATAAATC
>CALGJS010000435.1 GCA_937927835.1 uncultured Saprospiraceae bacterium
GGCAGTGATTCGCGGAAGGTTTCTACATCGGGCGTAATGGCTTTTTCAAAATGTCCTACTTCACTTTCGTAGTGATTACGCATATCGACAATCACCGTATTGGGGTCATCCGCTAGTTCATTAAATTTTTCTGCGTCTACGTGGGTACCGCCATCGGTTACGTCGAAAGTATCATCACTTAAACCATCGGCCACAATCTTATTACGAATTTTTATTTTTAATTTATAAAAAGATTTTCCATCATCCTCAATCGCAATATTTAGTCGAATACCATCTAGAAAACTGATAGCATATAATTGTTCTTTAAACGTTGCAAAGTATTTTTCCGGTACAGAAATTTGGGCATTGATTCCTTCAGAAGCGATGTAGGCTCGACCGAAAACACCTAGTTCTTGCCATGCTAAAAACAACTGATCTCGAAAAGCTTTTGGATCTTCAATCTTTGCATACTGATAAAAGGACAACGTCGTACGGGGTTCCGTACTTTCCTTGAGTTGTTCTTTTAAAACCTCTTTACTGATTCGATTATAAAGTCGCTTCTTCATTTTTTTGATGAATTCATTTTAAACGATAAAAGGCATTATTAATTAAACACGATAGCAGAGAACATACCTCATTCGGTATGCAGGCATTATTAACTATTCATTACCCCATTATTAATTAACTAAACACAAAGATATTAAAATCTATCTTCACAAACCAGCCTTTCCCTTCTCCACTTCTTCTTGGATGAGCGCTAGATACCATGCACTTAATTGTCTAGAATGTGGACCGTAAGTACCTGATCCAATAATCCGTCCATCCACTTTGGTAACCGGCGTGACGCCACCAAAGGTTCCTGTTACAAAGGCTTCGTCGGCTCCATAAACGTCAAACAATGAAAAGTTTTTTTCAAAAACAGGCATTCCGTGACGTCGGGCGACGCGAAGAATATTGCCGCGGGTAATTCCATTCATACAATACTGACCGGTGGATGTCCAGAGTTCTCCATTTTTTATAATAAAAAAATTAGTCGCATTACAAGTCGATACAAAACCTTGGGTATCCAACATTAAGGCTTCATCGGCTCCTGCTTCAATGGCTTGAATGAGTGCTTGCACTTCGTGGAGTTTACTATGACAGTTGAGTCTTGGATCGAGATAGTCTGGAGATCCTCGACGGATGGTGCTGGTGAATAGAGTCACACCTTTTTCTTTAGTGGTTCCATCTGCCTTTTTATGCTCAGCGATAATAACCAGGTTCGGTCCACTGATCGTTAGTCGAGGATCTTGCGATGGTGTTTTTTTAATTCCTCGCGTAATCATAAAGCGGACATGTACTTGATCGGTCATTTTGTTAATTCGTAAGGTCTCCCAAATTTTTTCGGTTAAGGTGGCTCGATCCATTTTTAAATCCATTCCAACGGTAGCTGCTGCTTGAAATAAACGATCAAGGTGTAAGTCTAAAAATACCAGTACACCATTATAGAGTCGCACGGCTTCCCAAATACCATCACCTACTAAATATCCACTATCAAAAACAGAAATTTTTGCTTCGTTGCGGGGAAAGAATTCTCCGTTAATATAAATCTGAACTTTTTCATTGCGGGCGTCCGCTAGTGCGTTATGCGTTCCGTGCATCGTTGTCTTATTTTTTAAATAAATGATAAAAGTGAATCAGAGGGTAAAGTTAAGTTTAAAATTAAAAGTAGTTGATAAAATTGCTATTTGCTTCTCTCGATCGCGCCTGCTGAAGGCAGGATTAACAGGAGCAAATAGCAAATGGTCAAGAGTAAATGGCAAAAAAGACGCTATTCAATTTGAGTGATATTGTCACATTTAACTATTCTAATTGTTTTTAACCACGGATGCTTATTATAAGTCAATTAAATTCAAGACAGCACCTCCTTCTAAGAGATGGCCTGCATCTGCTTCTTTATATTCTACCCATGGTTCAATTCCGGATTTTAAAATATTGCCAACATTTGATGGGATTATTTTATCCTCTTTTCCTAGAATTATAAAGGTAGAAATTTGATGGTTTTTGATGGTCTTTTTTACAGAGGATAGATCAACTTGAAAGTCGGCGAGAGACAACCAATACATTTTTACTTGGCGTCGCCGCGTACTAGTTTTTAAGTAGAAGATGGCAAAGCGATAAGCACCAGAAGCCAACCATTTGCGGTCATGTAAAAATTTAGCAAAAGGTAATAATCGATGACTATGATCAACCCATCCGCCGGTGATCCGTCGAAACCAAGGTGGAATCCAACTGACGGTCATCAGTCCAGGATTTACAATACCATCGGGTGCTAGTAAGATTACACGATTGAGTTGTGCTCCAAAAAAAGGAATTTGAGTTAATACTGCGCGACCACCAAAACTATGTCCGAGTAAATTAAACTTAAGATGTCCGGTTCTTTGCAATATTAGCTGAATTATTGCTGTAAAATCACTAATGGTGAACATTGACTTATCCCAGGTCGTTTTACCATGCAAAGGCAAATCAATTATCCAAGTGGTAAACTTATCGGCAAGTAGCGGTAATGCTGGCGCATAAAAATCGGTAGTGCTACCATAGCCTGGGAATGCGATCAATAGTTCGTCTCCTTGACCGTTTACTTCGCAATAAATTTTTTGTCGGTCATAATTTATTGTAATTTCTTTTTTTGTTTTGTTATTCACAATAAAACTCAACTAAAATTTATTTATGAAAAAAATCATCTTTCTTTTTCTATTCCTTTCTTTTATTACCTCTTGTAATTCTGTAAAAGAATATCAGTCTTCCTCCAAGCCTGTTACGCACGAACTTTGGGACACCTTGGTCAAGACACACGTTTCAGAAGCGGGTGTAGTGGACTATGAGGGTTTTATTCGTGATGGCGTAAAATTACAAAACTATCTTGACCTATTAAGTAGTGCACATCCGAATAAAGCGAATTGGTCACGAGATCAGCGATTGGCTTATTGGCTGAATGCGTATAATGCTTTTACGGTTAAATTGATTGTAGATAAATATCCAGTAGGAAGTATCAAAGATGTCAAAAGTGGAATTCCTTTTGTCAATACGGTTTGGGATATTAAATTTATTGAAATCGAAGGAGCAACCTATGATCTTAATAATATTGAACATGGAATTATTCGTCCAGAATTTAACGAACCACGGATTCATTTTGCAGCGAACTGTGCAGCGATCTCTTGTCCTCGCCTGCGTAATGAAGCATATACTGCCGAAAAATTAGATAAGCAATTAGATGAGCAAGCTCGTTATTTTTTACGCAATAAAGGAAAGAATTTGATTACTGCAAAAGAAGCGAAACTCTCCAAAATTCTTAAATGGTATAGTGGTGATTTTAAAGATTATGGAGGTGTTCGTAAGTTTATCAATGATTATGGTCCTCAGCCTATTTCGGATGCAGTAAGTTTAGAATATCTAGATTACCTCTGGCCGTTAAATAATCAAGACATAAACGGTTATAAGAAAACGGAATAAATTGATTAGTAGAAATAAAAAAACGCTATATCCTTAAGGGTATAGCGTTTTTTTATTAGAGAAGTTGTTTAAAAATGAAGCACAATGGTTGCGGCTAAATCATTGATTACCAATACTTCACAAATTTATCGGCATCATAGCTAAGGCTATGAACCTCAAAATTTCCATCGTCTTGATAATCAAGCTTCTAGCCTCACCTTTTGTGAACATTCTTAAACAACTTCAGATTTTATCTTAAAAAAAATCTTTATTTAAAAGTAGATTTAGCACCTATCTGTACAGAGAATGTACGGATCTTATCACGGTTGATTCCTAGGTCTTTACCAAAAAGTTCATGTTGATAGATAGGCTGAATAAATAAAGACCAACGTGGAGAAATAAAACGTTCTACGCCCACACCAAAATTTGCGGTGAAGTAATGATTTTTTTCAAATGACCCTCCTTCAAAAAGTCCTTCTCCTGCAATGTCTGCCTCTCGTTCAAGTTCGGCAGGAGAAGAACGATCAGGCGTGTTGCCTGGAATTGGACGAGGGCCAACACCGTTATTGTTATTTCCACTTAGGTTATTGACCGTTACATTATAATGGTTCAATGCTAAGAGGTTAAGCGAGGCACCTGTAATGGCATGTAATTTCCATTTTTTATCCGGATTGTTCATCTGGAATTGAAGATTCATTGGGATGGTTAACAGGTTTAAGTTAACTGCATCAAACACACGCGATTGGTAACCGCTGGCAAAAGAACCTCCAATGTTTATGTCTTCTTGTGGATAATAATTTATTCTTTGATAAATCAAACCAGTACTTAAAGTAAGTTTTTCATAATTTAAATCAAGGGTAATTCCACCTCCATATCCAAGTCGGTATTGTTGGTAGCCGTTGTCTTTAAATCGATTACTATTAGGCGTTATTACTTTATTCAAATTGGCCGTGGTCATTGCTCCTAAACGAACCATGACCTTTTTAGGGAATTTTTTAAGTTGACCAATTTTTGACCAATCTGTAGTTTGATCAAGGAGGTCGGTTGAGATTGGTAGATTAACTAAAAATAACGCAGGTTGATTCTCAGGTTGATGGGTATCTTCCAAAATCAATAACGTATTTTCTAATTCTGTTACCACCGCTTTATTTTCGACAATTGAAATCTCTTCTGACGGAGTATTTAAAATAATAGTCGTAGTCGGAATATTAGTTTCGTTAGTTGAGCTCGTCGTAGCTAAATTTTCTGAAGTTGAAGTGATAATTTTTTCCTTTTTACTCGTCGTCGTTGTAGCAAAAAGGGCTGAACGGTTAATTTTTTCAGAAGATATTGTTGCAGATTTAGAGGTCACGATAGTCGAAGAAATGTTAGAAGTATTTGCTTCGGCAATGGACTGCGTTTCTACTGGAGAAAAGATGGATTGTATTTCACTTTGGGTTTCTGTTGCTATGTCTTTGTCGCTGGTACTTGGATAGCTAGGCATGAATTGTACAACCGTCAGTAATAACAAAACCATCAGGCTGAATTCTACTGCTTTATAGGTGAAAATCTTTCTTCGAACATTAAATTCTTCTTCTAGTCGATGAGATAATAATGTCCAGTGAGTTGGATTATAAGGAATATATAGGTTAGATAAATTATTGGTGGCTAGCTGATCAAGTGCTTCGTCAGAAATTTCAGGAGTATTTAATTCTTGATCGATTTTGGATTCAAGTACATCCCAATAATTAGCATCTGCATTGACTTCTAAAGCATCCATTCGATCTCGAATAAGATCGTCGAAACTAGCAATACCGTTGGAAGCGTCTAATTTTTCGGCAAACGAATCCCAGTCTCTAGGAGAAATATCATTCCCTAGATTACTTAGCGCATCTTTAAGTTGGTCATCAAATTCGTTAATCTCTGCCATTTCCAATGTGTTTCGCTGCTAGGATTCCCTTGAGCTTTGTTCTTGCCTTTACCAGATTAGATCTGGAAGTACTTTCTGTAATTTCTAGTTGTTGTGCAATTTCACGATGAGAGAATCCTTCGATTACGTAGAGGTTGAAAACCGTTCGATAACCAGGAGATAAAGTCTGAATAGCAGAGAGAATTTCTTTTTCTCCACAAACACTGACTGCATCCGCATCGTTACAGCTTACTTGATATGCTTGATCTAGATCTTCTGTTCGGCGACGGATCGCTTTACGATAAAAATCAATAGAAGTATTAACCATAATTCTTTTGATCCAAGCATTAAGGGAAGTTCCCGGTTGGTACTTACTAATGTGCTTGAACACTTTAATAAATCCCTCGTGCAGGATATCGAGTGCATCTTCTTTGTTATTAGAATAACGAAGACAAACCCCCATCATCTTACCGTAGTGCGTTTCGTAAAGTTGCTTTTGGGCCCACTTTTCTCCACGTACACAAGCAGTAATCAAACTTACTTCTTCTCGTTTAAACTGAATTGCTATATCCATTGGTGAACTTTTTACTACGTTTGTTGATTTTTCACCGTTCCAACCAGTTTTTTACACAAAATTGTATTTTCTGGTCCTTAAAAGAACGATGCGATACTTTAATTAGCTGCCTTAAGTGGCTGAAAACCGGAGTTTTAGCTAAAAAAACACCTCAAACGCACGATGATTGAATCATTGCAGTGATTTATCGCTTAGCAATGATAAGAATCGAAGAGCAGACTACCAAAGTTTTTAACCCTTTTAACTGTCGTTAACTAGCTAAAATG
>CALGJS010000436.1 GCA_937927835.1 uncultured Saprospiraceae bacterium
AAAGACGGTAATTTGATAGCGGCAATGCTGATTTCCGTTTACTTCCTCCTGACACTTTAGAAGTGATAGTTGATGTAAACCAGATTCAAATACATTCGTTTTTAGTAAGTGATCAGGATTAGGTTTTCCGGGTAATGTTAATTTTGAAATCCGACTATTTAATCGGATGGGTTCCTGACTGTGTGTACTAAAAACGAATAACCAAAATAAACTTACGAAAAGAAGTTTAGGCATTTGTTTTAATTTTAAAGCTTTAGTTTTTTGTCTTGCTAGCATAAGACAAGGAAACAAGTAACATCCACTTGCTATATAGATGTTACTTGTTTTAATACTGAACATTAACAATATTGCTACGAAATATAGAAGATAATGTTCAGTTATTCTACTTTAATTATCCTTTTTCCTCGATATCGTTGGTCAGGACTAATAATATTTAGGAAATAAACACCAGTAGGTAACGCACTCATATCAATGGTTAATTGTTCCGTTCCCGAAGCTGGCGTATGTTGGTAAACTTGTTGTCCAATAGTATTCATTAAACTCAAAGAATAACCTGGATCGAGTATTTGCAAATCCAATAAATGGATTAGATCTCTAGTCGGATTTGGTTGGATCCGAATATTTGCGTTGGTAAGATCTCTGGTACCAACCGTTCCTACTTCAATAACTTGATCAAAGTCAGACTGACAACCATTGATGTCTGTGATAGTGACTTCTAATTCATAAGTTCCCGGTTGATTAAAACCTACGGAGTGTGAATAATTACTGCTCACATAAATTCCGTTTATTTCCCAATTTATGGATTGAATCATATCTTCAGTTGGACTACTAATAGTAACGTTTTCTACCTCATTGACAAGCATATTCTCTGGTGCAACAAAATAGACGGAATTATAATTAGGACTTGCAGACATTGAAAACGGAGTGGAGCCAAAAGCATTCATGGCAGTGGCGTTAATCTCATAATTGCCAGTTGTAGCATAGGTATGGGAAACCACAAGACCGGCCCCAGTATTTCCATCTCCAAAATCCCAGTTTACTTGATTGGCATTGGGAGCGTTAGCAGCTAAATAAACGGTATTTTCACAATCTTCCCACTCCATGGTTGGATCGACCAACGGAGCATCACCTTCGGTTAGACAAGTCCAGCTAATTTCAAAACCTGCACGCGTGATACTACCATCCGTATTCCAAACAAAACGAATTCGGGAGCCTACTACTGAAAGAATAAAAGGATTTAACGAACCTTCATATTCCCCATAAAATTCAAATCCATTGCCATTGTCGACAAACAATTCTATCTCATCAAATCCCGACTCCGAATCAAAGGAAACAAAGTCTATCAAATAACTCAGCGCTCCTGGTGCGGCAATATCTAAAGTTGCATCTATGGAATTACTATATGGCCCATCAAGACCACCATCATCTACTAAAGTGCCTTCGCAGTTTTGAGAATTGGCCATTAAATCATCTGTCATTACAATCAGCAGACACTCGGGAAGGTTTGGAGTAAAAGTGATTAGGTCTGCTACTATACTGGTATCGCAACCAAGATTATTACAAGCGATTAACGTAACGTCATAGGTTCCTGGAGTTGTTAGCGTAAAGGAAGGATCCTGAGCAGTTGAGACCGTTTCTCCGTCTACCACCCAACTCCATGAACTAGGAAAATTAGTACTCTGGTCGGTCAATGCTACTTCACCAGAACAAACATCATTGGTGTTTAATATAAACGCAGCCGTAGGTGGAGTCGTAGGATCTATACAGGTCCAGTTAATTTCAAAGCCTGCACGGGTTACACTGCCATCTGTATTCCAAACAAATCGAATTTGTGACCCTGTTACGGTAACATTGAAAGGGGGTAAGTTGCCTTCATATTCCTCAAAAAATTCAAAACCGTTGCCATTATCCACAAACAATTGTATTTCATCATAACCCGATTCTGTATCAAAAGAAACAAATTCGATTTCATAACCTACGGCGCCCGGTGTCGCAATTTCTAGGATCGCATCTACTCCGTTACTATAATCATTTTCAGTGCCACCATCATCCACTAAGGTTCCTTGACAGAGCGTACTTGTCTCGACTAAGCCATCTTCTAAAACAATGATTTGACAGATTGGTAGTGTTGGATCAAAGACTACGTGATCTACCAAATTAATACTATCACATCCTTCTGCGTTACAAGCAATCAATCCAATATCATAGGTACCAGCAGACTCTAATTCAATGGTAGGATTTTCTTCTGTAGAAACTACTTGACCATCTACTAACCAAGTCCAGTCAGTTGGAGGCCCAGTACTTTCATCTGTTAACATTAATACTCCCGTACAAGTTAACGTATCTGAAACGGAAAAATTTGCGACAGGAATTACCGGTTCAATACAGTCCCAAGAAACGATAAATCCAGGACGTGTTACGCTACCATCGGTATCCCAAACAATTCGAATTCGACTTGATTCGATTAGTAAAGATTCGCCTGTTTGTATACCAGAATAACTTCCTACTAGAATGAAATCATTGCCGTCAAAGGCAAAGAAATTTAGATAGTCATATCCAGATTCAGTTTCAAAAAAGTCAAAACTAATTTCATATCCTACGGTGCCTGGAACCTCAATTTCTAAGGAGGCAAAGACAGAATTACTATAAGACTCATCTCTACCATCATCTACTAAAATTCCAGAACATTGATCCGTTGCCTCTTCCAGATTATTCTCCATAATGGTGGTATCACAGGCAGTAGATTGGTCATCTGCGATAATAAAGTCTGACTGTACTATGGTAAACGGATCGTTATTACAATCTTCTCCAGAAAGCGTTACGGTATAGCTACCATTTTGAACATAAGTATGTATTGGAGAAGCTTCAGTAGATTGATTTCCATCTCCAAAATCCCAAACTGGATTTAATACATCACCAGTTGCTGTAAAATTAACCGTAGCTGGCAATTCACATAAAAATCGAGGTGAAGCGGTAAAGTTTTGCTCTGATCCACTGGTCAATACTCCAACTGCCGCCCAAGCATTTTGTACTTGCGCTAATTCCATGCTACAACTTCCATAAAGGTCTTCAGCGACTTCCAAGGAAAATAACGCACACTCTTCATAAGTGCTGGAAGGACTTAGATATTGTGTCCAAGTGTTATGAGCAATCGTGTATGCTTTATTCCAACCAAGTGAAGTCACATCATAAGCATAACCATTATCATTAGTATCTGCTTCTCCAGTGACTAACAAATAAAACCAATAATTTCCAATAGAACTGTTGGTGTGTACACCGTTAAAGTCATTCCAGAAATCTCCATCATAGGTGTCTGCCATCTGAAGTTCTTTTGGATTGGCCATATTTCTAAAATAATATCCTGTGGAAGATGCTTCTTGTCCAACCAGCCAATCTACTGATCCAGGATTGGTTTGATTTTCTACAGACATACCAATAATATCAGAGATAGATTCATTCATCGCTCCTGATTCTCCTGCATAGATTAATCCTGAACTAAATTCAGTTACGGCATGCGTTACTTCATGCGCAATAATATTAATATAGGTAAACGGTTGATCTAAATCACTACCAGGAATCCCGTCACCATAAAGGGTTGTTGTTCCATCCCAATAGGCATTGGCATCGTCTAAATGGACATCGCTATTGATCCCACGACCATTTCCATCTATACCATTATATCCTAGTAAGTCATTATAAAAATCGAAAGTTGCTGAACTGCCCCAATGTGCATCGCCGGCTATTTCGTCCATGGCTGCGTTGGCATTATCCCAAGTATTGTCATCATCGAAAAATAAATTTCCTGTATTTAGATTCCTAGTCGTAATACCAGTTCCTCTAGTTTGATCGTTGAGTACAAAACCTCCATTGGCGGCAGTGGTCTCAATAGGTTTTGTTCCGTGATATCGAGTGACAGCAGTTCCAGGAACGAAAGAACAAAGTCTATCTTCTTGAAAAATAATTTCTCCAGTATTGGCATCAATGGTCAAGCGTTTTGAAAGCAATGGCTGACGAGCACGAACATCAATTTCATAAGCTAATACCCAACTTGGTTTGTCAAAATTATAATCAAGCGGTACATAAATCAAACCGGTGGTCGTTCCACTAGTTGAAGGAGCTGAATATTTATAATCAGTGGCATTTACTTCCGTTTTTGCAAATTCAATTGCTTGTTGCATCGAAAGCTGTGCGCCATTTTTACGAATGCTAGCTTCTTTAGGAATGGATCTAGGAATGAAATAATCCGTAGTTTGAGTTCGTGGATTATAGTGTGAGGTTAAATGAAAACCCTTTAAAGGAATATTAAAAATGGAGATTTCGTAACGACAATGTTGATTGCCAGCTACGTCTTCTTGGCATTTTATTTCTTTTAAACTATGAAATCCGGTTTCGAAAAAAGAGGTTTTAAATAAACCGTTAGGATTCGGAGCTCCTGGTATTTCTAACTTGTAGAAGCGATCATTAACTTTGGTGAGTTCTTGTGCATTATTGGTAAAAGTAAATAGGCAGAATAGAAAAAAGATAAGCAATCTTTGCATTTTTTGGTAGTTTTAGTTTTGATAATAAAAAATCTATTGTCTGAGTGACAAGAGGAGCCTTAAACAGCTTCTAAGATAAGAAAATGTATTTGAATTACTAAATTTTTATACGAAAAATTAATAATCTGTAAAAAGACTTACTTTTTTCAAATAACCTATTCTCCCAGTCGCACGCCCAGTCGAATTCCAAAACTAAAAGTCTCAATTCCTGATTTTTGAGAATCAGGATCAAAATTGGTTATATCTAAATTAAGATCTTCTGCTAGATTCTCCCAGTTTGCACCAAAATGTCGACGGAAACGCACCAATGGTGTGATGGTCAATAAATCACTGACCCCAATATCTACACCGACACCTAAACCAACGGATGGAACCACTGAAGAACTACTTGGATTTCCATTGCCTCCTTTAAAATTTGAAGTGGCATAACTCAATCCAGGGGAGAGCTCCACATAAAATCCTTTTTTTACAAAATTACCATCTTTCGAAAAGGTGGGACAATCACAATCGCCTTCTAAATCAAATAAATAAATATGAGTATTTGCAAATAAACTAATCTGCTGATGATTCAAACTTGTTACATTATCACTCCAATCAACAGCATAGCGTGCATAGTTCAATTCTGGAAAAAATTCTACCCGAGCCTTCTTTAATCGAAACCAACGATCAATTCCTACCGCAAAGCCAGATTTGATGGGAGCAGCACTCGGTAAATTGGATACGTTAATGAACCCCTCCCAATCCGAGGCAGAGAAAGTTTGGTAACTGCCATTGATTCCATACTGGGCAGATGTTTTATTTACAAACAAAAAAAGAGACAGAACGAACAATAGAAAAAACTGCTTCATGATGGGTGATTTTGATAACTGATGGTGTAAAGCTACAATTTCTTAAACGTAATCAGTTAATCATATTGTATCAGAACTTGCCCAAATTTATCATTCTAACGAATTACCAAAAGTTTTGACAAAGACTTAGAACCATAAATAATAAATCCTTAATTGAAATTTGACCTACATAAAATCGGTTTAAAAACTAGCTAATTGGCTTAAGAGT
The DNA here is from genome assembly GCA_937927835.1 of uncultured Saprospiraceae bacterium. Lineage (GTDB taxonomy): Bacteria > Bacteroidota > Bacteroidia > Chitinophagales > Saprospiraceae > JALZUU01. The sequence continues at coordinate 5,595 of CALGJS010000436.1, forward strand.
TTTACTGCGATTTGCCCTATCGCATTATTATTCACGGTCGAGTAAAGCAAATAGCTAAAAGCTAGGGTGTTCAATCTACGCTATAAGGGTGAAAAATTTCTTCTTGCACTTTTTGACCTTAAAATCGAGTTTTAGCAATGATTATAGCTTTATAGAATTTTGTTAATAATTGCAATTGTTCCCGCTTAATGAAGTTTCCGACCTTGAGCTTTTTTCCATTCGGTGCATTAATAAAATGTCTTAAGACGAATACTGTGTGAGCTAAACAACTGCCAAATAAAACATAAATATCTGATAATCAGTAATTTAAATTATAGAAATAAAATCTCAAAGCGAGTTTATTCGGCTTGACATTTTATTAGACGTGCCGAATTCGAAAAATGCGACAGGCGGCAGATTTTTTTGTTTCGTTTTTTTTTCTGCAAAAAAAATGAACAGAAAGAAAAAGAAAAGCTAAGGTTTCCTGAGAAAAATTCAATCAAGAAGTGCAGTAACTTTTTCTTGTTAATTGAAAACCCTAGCTAATAGCCAATAGCGAAATGCTATTATTCTATAAGCTAATTTCAATTTTAACTACTGATTCGCATCAATAGTAATAGATTACTGGTTTCCTTTCTCATTAAACTTTTTGATGTTTTTCAGATTTTCTTCAAAAAGATAAGACACCTGATAAGCAGCATAGTACATTTTCAAATGCTTTAATAAACTTGTTTTTTCTTGAGGAAAAAATAGCGTTAGCGAAAGCAAACAATGACCATCTTTAGTCTCTTCGTAAAGCTGTTCTGTGTTTAATACTCCCGCTGTCAATGCAAATTTTCTATAGTTAAAACAACTTAAAAGTCTTCGTTTATTTAAATCAACCGCTAGTATTTCCTCATCCCAACTTTTTCCTTTTTCATCCTTTTTCACAAAACATCTTCTAATGGAACCTGGGGTACCATCAGATACTTCATGGCTGTTAAGCGGAGAAATATGATCTACAAAAACAGACCACTCACTGGCATTATCAGAGTCCCCAAGATAAGCAAATATTTTTTCAACAGGAGCATTAATTAAAATTTTACTTTCCACCAATTTTACATCTCGCCCCTCTTGATTTCCATAGGGACTAAATAATGCCATTAGAAAAACCACAATCAGAACGATTCCTAAAAGGCTCAATCCAACAGTTAAAACACGATTAACATTATTCTTTTTAGACATGAGTTTTTTTTTTAGACATGGGTGTGTGACATATTAAAGAGATATAGGATTTGCTGGTTAGCCAGTTGGCTATTGGCTTGTTAGCTTCCCTAAAACGTAAAATACGTTAGAAGGGAGCCAACTGACTAACCGACCATCTAGCTAACTGGCTTTAACTTAGTCCCGTAATTTGTCACGTACTCAAAAAATATTTTAAAAATGATGATTAAATATCTTCCTCAATTTTCCATATTCAATTTTACTAAAATGCCTTGAATCCCTAGGTATAGAATCAAGTATCACCAGCTTATCAAAAGGAATTTTTCGGCTATTCAAACCATCTTCAATTCCCTGTGGAGCAAAGCCTTTTTTAAGTTCAACACAAGCGATCAATTGGTGATCGTGTTGAATAAGTGTACCGAGCTGCACCCCTTCAATTTCTTGTAATTGGTTTTCGATGATAAAAGGCGATAGTATCCTTTCAGGAGTACTAATTAATTGGAGACATCTTCCGTGTAGATAAAGCATTCCATCTATCAGTATTCCACTGTCTCCCGTTCGGTGCCATACTAGTTTACCATCAATAATCTTGTTTTCTTTGAATGCTTTTTCACTGTTATAATATTTATCCAATACATGTGGACCGGTCACGATTATTTCACCTAAGATTCCAGCCCCAACCTCCAAATCGTTCCAATCCGATCCATCTATTCTAATAGCTTGATCTGTTATTTTAATAATTTTACATCTCACTTCCGAATGAATTGTTCCTACACATAAACCTTTGCTCAAATCAACATGCGATTCAAGAAGTGCATTCATCGTCAAGGTTGAAATGGGTTCCGCTTCCGTACTTCCATATGCGATTAAATTTTTACTAGAAGGAAAGCTAGTTTGAATCAATTTCGCCAAAGCAGGAAAAACAGGCGCACCACCTGTCAAAATCCGTCTCAAAGTTGGGATAGTATTTTGTCCAGCGTTAGCTAACGCTTCTATGAAAAAAGGAGAAGCTATTAATAGATTAATTTTATGCTTTTGAGCAAAAGCAATTTGTTTTTTTTCGTTTAGTTTATGGGGCTTTTTCTGATTAAAGTCAGCGATGTAACCAGTGGCGCCTGTACCTAAAATACTTAATAGAACGATGGGTAAAGTAATCAGACAATTATCATTTTCGGTAGCGCCGATTTCGTCTTTCAAAATTCGAAATTGCTCCCAGAGAAATTGATGGGTTCTATTCGCAGCTTTGGGAGTTCCCGTACTTCCGGTGGTAAAAGTAATGAGTGCCGTATTATTTTTTTCGACGGTAGCATAGCTAAATTCCGCTGAACGAATATTTTTAGGAATACTAAACTTTCGTTTAATTTTACGAAAGGCTGGTAATAGATAGGCTAACCATATCAGTTTTCGAGGAGCAATAATGGTATCTATATCAACGACTTGGATCGCTTTTTCTAAGCGAGATTTACGAGACCATTCATCCACAAAAACGACCATAGCTCCTATAGAAAACAACGCTAAAATCGTAGTATATAATTGTATCGACATGGGAATAAAAACCAATACTTTATCTCCTTTCCGAATACCTTTTTCCGATAAAAAAACAGCCGTCGCTTCTACCTTCTTCGCTAATACTTCGTAGGAAATCATATCATCCTTATGAACAATGGCCGTTTTCGAAGCATGCTTTTCAGCTGAATCAAAAAATATTTCTACTATATTTTTTTTCATAGATACTTGGTTAGAATTAGATGGTAATGATGAAGTTAATTCAACTATCTACGGTATAATAAAGGAGTTCGTATCGACTCCTAATTTTTCCATTAAAATTTGACGAAAGCGTAGTTGAACCATTATGATCTATCATTAACGCATGTATACAATGTGTGAATCCATCACGAATGGCGTTTTTCATGACCAATGCTGGAAGGATGGCGCCTAAGCCACCATAGGGTTTATCAATATCTCTCGCCAAAGTTTTAATAATTAAGGATTTCTCTTCTTTATTTTGTAGGTCTTGATAAGCAAATATAAATCCGGTTACTATCCCATTCATACGTGATATTATGGTATATGAAGGATTCAGAATTGGTACCACCTGCATCATTTTTCGAATAAATGCTTCTTCTTGAATAGGACTAAATAAAAAATTCTTTCGGAAGGCTTCGTTACAGAATTTGGCTAAGGAACGAAATTCTTCTTTTGGTTTTGACAAATTAAAAAGATCAAATTTCATCCCTGCTTTTATAAAATAATCGTAACGAGATTTACATCTTTCCCAGCGATCCGTAAGCACATTTGTTTCTTGTGAAAAATACGAAGAGAGGGTTTTATATCCCAGACCTTTATATTGTTCGATATAATAAGGTTCACTGGTCGTTTCCAATAAAAAAGGCGCATTAGGTTGGTACAAAACGAAACGGTAATTATTCCAAGTCGATCCATCCATAGGACTTATTATCTGCTTCGCACCTAGCTTTAGGGCTATCTCAACACTTGCTTTATGAATTTTAGCGAATAGATGCTTATCATTTTTCAATGAAATATTTCCTAAACAAATACATGATGCTTCTGCTATTTTATGAAATGGATTTTGATAAACAATGGCCTGTCCAGTTAGGTTATTTTTTTCAATAACCAGAATAGCTGCCATTAAAAATTCCTTTTCGAATCTTAATTGATTTTTCCATGCTATCCATAACGGATCTGATTTATATACGATTCTTATTTCCATTAAACTTTATTCTGAAATGTTTTGTAAATAAACCAAATAGAAATTATTTTGGAATAAAGTCTATTATCAATGGTTCGGTAACTTTTAATTGGGAACTGAGTGCATTATAAATTTAGCTAGTTAGCCTGTTTGCTGGTTAGCTAGTTGGCTTCCCTCATTCGTAAAATGCGTTAAAGGGAAGCCAACTAGCCAACGGGCTAACCAGCTAACAGGCAAAAAAACTCGGCAACTCAATAATTAATGACCGATATTGATTTCTCAAAAAGTTACCGTATCATTAATTATATTCCGCAGACTATAAGTGATACAATTGCAAAAACTGGAATAACAAGGTTATCATCTCCTTTAAAGCTCAGCCCCTCACCTATTGTTGTTACCGTAGCAACCAGTAAACTAATCCAGATATGCTGCATTAAATTTCCATTTTCTATTAGGTTTAAAGCAATCAAACTTATGATAAAGGCTACTACGAAAAAGCTTCCCGAGCCTGCCATGGTTTTGGTTTGTTGACGAAGCGTATATTTTCCGATTGGATATTTTCTACCTACTAATGCCGCTGCTGGATCCGCCATTGCTAAAGTAAGTATTGGGATAAAAAAATAAATATAGTTATCGTTATAATAGTAAAACATAAAACAGATGATCACCGCAACCGGGTAAAGTATACTCCCTCTAGAAACTCTGTCCACGTTATTCACCGATTGCAGCAGATTGTATTTCATGGTGATTACCAACAATACAGCAAATCCCCCACAGAGCAAAATGAGATCAAGTGGATGCTGAATAAATAAAGGAAAAAACAAGGCAATTACCCCAGTAATAATATGAATCGCCTTTCGCGTATATTCTACTTTAATCTTGACTTTATGATAGGCAAACTCCGCCAATAAAAACAACAACAAGTAAATCCCTGAGAATATCAGTAAGGTCTTGTAATCTATATTTTGCAAAGTCTCTATTGAAAATATATCCATCTATTTTTGTAGTTTATAGGTTAGAAATTTCATATAAAAAAAACCTTGATCTCTTTCTTTCCATTGAAAAGTATCTTCTATTTGCTTAAAATCTGGATCAACTTCTGAAATCTCTCTTTTAACCATCAAGTTCCAGTAAGACATCCTAGCTCCCGGGTTGGCAATTGACTTTAAAGAATGCGTGGTATCTGCAAATATTTTTTGATCCATGTATTCAAAAATATTGGATAAATTAAATGCATCAAAATTCCCATAGGTCTTCGTCGCATCTTGAGCATAACCTAATTGAAGTTTTAAGTTGCCGAGATTGGATCGAATCGTTTTATAATTTTCTTCTTTAGCATAAAATGGTAGATAATCCCCAAAATCTCCATGCAAGCAATAATATAACATTGGATTTTTTTGGCTATAAATAGAAGCAAGATGGAGGTCGGCACTTCCCTTTATGGTTTTGGATACATTCTTTTCCACTTGTTTAAGAAAAGCTGGGTCACGGCCAAAAAAGCCCATTATTCGTTTGCAAAAAAAGATGTTAAAAAAAGTTTTCCAACGAAATGAATTCCATTGATCATCAAAAAAAATTTGCTGATCACTTGCATTTTTTTCCTGAAACAATCGTTCAATATTCTTTTTAGAATGAATAAACGGAAGTACTTTTTTGGCAAAAGTTGCTAAGTATTTTTCAAATTTTCCTTGATAAATTATTCCTTTCTCTAGCTCCTCCATCTTCCCATTCCAGTAAGCTCTCGCCTCTGAGCTTAAGCTGTTTTTAATACCTTGATACACCTTTACTCGGTTGGAAGACGGTCGGAATCCTACAAATTTCAAGTAGTCCTCCTGCTCCAGTTCTTGGATCGCTATAGACTTTAGCTCGGTGAGATACAATTGTGTTTTATTGAGATCTACCGCTACCACCAAATTGGGATTGGCGCTCAACAAAGCAAACGAATTATCTCCTGCCGAAGCAATCGATAATACTTTATCGGTCCTTTTAGGAGAAAGCCCTTCTAATAAAAGAAAGGGATCTTCCCAAACATTGGCATACCGAATATACCCGTGATCTACCTCATTTAAATGCGCTTCTTTTTTATGCATTGAAGTTTATTAAAAATTGTACGGTAACTTTTTTAGAAACTAATATTATATATTTAGCTAGTTAGCCTGTTTGCTGGTTAGCTAGTTGGCTTCCCTCATTCGTAAAATGCGTTATAGGAAAGCTAACTGGCCAACCGGCAAACCAGCTAACAGGCAAAAAAAACTCGTCAAATCAATACACTCATTTCATAATTAAAAATTACCGAACTATTGATTAAAAATTTTAACAAATCCAGTTGACCCATCTATTTCTACCACATCTCCTGTTTTTAATTTATCCAATAATCCAGTAATTCCCACAATACATGGAATACCTAATTCTCGAGCAACAATCGCAGAATGACTCAATAAACTTCCGCGTTCGACTAAGATCGCAGAGACGGTCGGAAATAACGATACCCAACCCGGATCTGTACTCGTCGTCACCAGAATCCTTCCATCCAAATCATCAATTTCATCTGGCGAATGAATCACAGCAACCGCCGCTTTCACTACGCCAGCACAACAGGCAATCCCTTTTATATTTCCATCCAATATCGCGGTCTCTGGTCGAACAAATTCTAATTGGTCATACACCGTTCCATAGGTGGTAATACGTTCTGGGACATATTCATCTTTTTCAAATTCTGCAAATTCTGTTTTTCGAAGATCTACCAATCCTTGCAAATTTTCACGCACACTGGTACCTTTTATAAAATCAAATATTTCTTCTTTTGTTAGGTAAAAAATATCTCGATCGTCGGCCAAAAGATTCCGTTCTTTAAACTGTTTCCCTATCGCGGAAAATATCGTCCGTACAATACCGAAACCTCGCGTTCGCTCGAACCGTAGATTTTCTCTGTTACTTACCAGATCTCGTGTTTTATTCAAAAAATAATTGAATACCCATCGTTTCAATGGATTATTTTTTAATGCAGCCTTTATCGTTTTCTGGGATGCTGCCCGCAAGGAGGAACTTTTATTCGTGTCCAGCGCATCCATAGAAGAAGGATTCCTGACATAAGACTGTAAAATCTTAATATACTTCGAAGGTTCTTGGGTATAACTTATGGTTTCCAATTTTAATTCTCCTAGGCACCGTTCTCCGAACTTATACAAAAACTGATCGATTTTTTGTTTGATTACCCAATCCGTTTTTTCTTCTAGGTTTTTCCATATTTCTTCTGGAGAGTGTTTTAGAAATAGATTTTTAGCTACTTGATCTGCGCTAATAAGTTTAGCAATTTCTAAGCTTTTACGCATAGGTTGGACAGAAATAATATCATTACTGTGTGCCAATAAATCATTACATAAATGTATATTTTTATCGTCGATCCATTTTACGATCAACTTCTGAAATACTCCAAAAAATATCATGGCAAAAAAATCATTAACCAAAGGAGGATTCCATTTTTCTACCAATATATTTTCGAATACTTTATACTTTTCTACCAATATTTCAGGATGCATCTTATCGAAATCATACGCTTTATATTCTGATATCGTCACCTCTAAAAAATTTAAAAATTTCCTTCTGGATCGAGGTAAGCGAATAAATGAAACCATCATTTTCCATATGGTAATCATCATTCTCAACCAAGTCTTGGATTTACTTGGAGTTTCATTTTGACGCAATTCAAATTTTTCTTTCACCCCCATCATACCTTCCATAAACTCCGCATTGAGATGATAACCGGGAAGCAAAGCCAAGGCTTTATACCATCCCAGTAGATTGTAGTAAACTCTACCTCGTAAGAGTCCCAACATGTTTTCGAATATTTCTGCATTCGCATTAATAGTTGTGTACTTCACGCCCAAAAGTGCCGTAAACTGTCTATAAACGGCTTCATACATATCTCGAATAAAAGAGAAGGTAAGCGGCGTGGTAACGCCAGGATAAGATTCTACAATATTACTGTTATCCCATACTACACGTGTCCCCTCTTTGAACCGAAAATTTGTAATAGGTCTAGATTGTAAAATATGGATGGTCTCGCCTTCATATGCCCATTCCACATCTTGCGGAAAATTATAAAACTGATTAAGTTTCACCAATTCATCGTGTAACGCCAAAATCTGATCCGGAGTTAAGACTGGTTTTCTTTGCCGATCTGCAGAAATATCTTGCCATTCAACAGAAGTTTTGTCAGCAGACAAGGTGAGTTTTTTATCTTTAATAGCAATTTCATGGTTCGTGATCTTACCATCTTTTAAGTAATAATTATCCGCATTGAGTTCACCAGAAACTAATCCCTCCCCTAGCCCATAAACAGCTGAGATAAGCAGTTCTCCCTCAACTTGTGTAATCGGATTTATCCCAAACATCACCCCAGCCGACGTAGCATTTACCATAGCTTGGACAATAACGGCCATCTGAACTTCCCCTTTAATAGCATTTTGTTTTTTGTAAGAAACAATCCGATCCGAAAAGGAAGAAATCCATACTTCCTTAATTTTTTGGAATAGATTTTCTCTAGTCACTTGTAAGAAGGTTTCGAATTGGCCTGCAAAACTAAAACTAGCGCCATCTTCGCCCATCGCGGAGGATCGTACGCTAAAAGTTTCAACAGATTTCGGAAGCCTATCTAAAATCATTGTTTTATCCTCCGCCGAAAATTCATAGGTTTTCAAAAACGATTGGGAGGATATGGATGCTGGTTTTTTGTTAAGAACAAAAAGAAAGTATTCAGCAGGGATAACGATAAAACTGGGTACTGAAAAACCTTCCGCTTGCATCTTAATCAAGGACGATGCCTTGCCACCATATAAGCGACCAGGGAAAACGGAATAGGAAGATTGTTCGTTTTTCATAGAAGGAATTTTAAAAGACGTTAATTCAATTCTATCAATGGTTCGGTAATTTTTAATTAGGAGATGAGTGCATTGTAAATTTGGCTAGTTAGCCTGTTTGCTGGTTAGCTAGTTGGCTTTCTTCATTCGTAAAAAACGATAAAGGGAAGCCAACTAGCCAACAGGCAAACCAGCTAACAAGCAAAAAAAGCGATCACCTCAGAATAAAAATAAGTCCAGGTATTCCACCCAAAACTCCATACATCAATAAGGTCCAAAGGCCAGATAAAATTTCAATATGCTTTGAAGCCTTTGACTCAGGATCATTTTTATAACGTTGAGCAAAAACGATACAAACCAAAAATATCACTCCTAGTACTAGATAAGAAATCGGAGATAATCCAGCATAATAGCAAGCTCCAGAAGCAATCACTCCAGTGACAAAAAGGAAAAACATCCATAAATTAGCGCCTTTATGATAGCCATGCATACCGCTATAAGTTACCACTCCTTCTTTCTCTTTTGAAGGTGCTTTTAACTTCCTTCCTATTTCTAAAACAATCCCATTGAAATAAGAAACACCAAAGAAAAACAACAGTCCCAAATGAGGTGGTACGTCACTAAGATACCAATCGAGTCCGCTGGCATAAATATCAACTAATGGAATAATCACCATGTGAGAAGCGACGTAGAAAAACATATGATTGTTCAACCAGTCATGTGCAAAAAACTCAACGGTCATCAGTGCAAGCCATACCATTACAATGATATAAAATACGATCATAGAAGGATGGAATATAAGAATGACCACCACTTGTATTGCAGCTACTAAAAATCCAAGAATTTTCAGCTCGGTTAATTTCACTAGTCCTCTCGGGACTGGCAATTCTTTTCTGTATTTTGCGTCAATATCTGCGTCTTTGAATTCATCGAGAATTCGCAACAAGAGAAAAAGACAAAAGGTCGTAATGAACCCTGCCATAAAATCGCTCCAGTCGATAAATCCTTCTTGTTGTCTACAAATCCGACTATATGCGATGGCCGAAAAGGTAAACATGAAGATCAAAAGACCATGTGCAAAAATAGGGAAGCGTTCTTTTTGGTAGATCCAAAATCGTTTCCAAACGCTCAGGTTATGTTCCTTCATTATCTCCCTAATTTTTGGTGAGCCATAACAAAGTGTCCACTTGCGATTGCAGGTGCGATGGATAATTCACCTGCCAAGGCTAAGGCACAGCATATTTCCGCAAACTTTTTTCCATTGCCAGTACCATAGCAATCCATAATTTCTAAACATTCTCGTTGAGAAGGCAAGGAAGTTCCACCTCCGACGGTTCCTACGATCAAGTTCGGCATGGTGAGACTGACATATAAGTCACCATCATCGGTGACAGAAAATCGATTAACCGCTACAGTAACCTCTGAGATACAAGCTGCATCTTGGCCCGTTGCGATAAATAATGCGGTAAGACCGTTCGCTATGTGTCCTTGTATTCCTATCGTACCCAATTGCACTAAGGAAACCGTGGATGTTTGCCAATAGTCCGCCATTTTTTCAGGGGTAGATTTCAACACTCTTTCAACAATGGCTCTTGGAATATTAATTTCAGAAATTACTTTTTTACCTCGTACATTTTGAAAGGACTGATAATTTGATTTTTTATCACCGGAAAGATTACTTTCTATATACCAAACGCTGGGTTTTATGGGCGTATTTTCAATGATATATTTACAAATTTCGGAAGTACAAAAAGTAACCATGTTTTGGCCGGAAGCGTCTCCGGTGGTAAATTCAAAAATCAGATTTACCTGGTTACCTTCGGTGTTGGTTTTCCAATTAACAAGTTTTGCATAATTTGAAGATTGCTTAGTAATTTCCTCAAACTTTTCATTTTGATGGACTGCCCAAGCAAGGAATTTTCCTAGCTCAATAAGATTTTTAAACCGAAAGATCGGACTCCGTTGCACACTTTCAGATACACAGATAGAACGAATACCTCCGGCTAGACTTGCTGCTTTACATCCTCTATTATAACTAGCAACTAATGCACCTTCTGTGGTTGCTAAAGGAATATAATACTGACCACTAGCTTCTGTTCCATTAATTAAAAGTGGACCTGCCAGACCTGTAGGAATTTTAGAAAAACCAATAAAATTTTCAATATTTCCTTTCAATACGGAGATGTCCTCAATTCCTGAATTGTTGGACAGGATGGGTAGTTCGACACCTTTATGGTCTTTTAAAAAATCCAAGCGGTTATTTTGGCCTTCCTCTGTATAATGATTTTTAGTATCGAAACTATGGAGTGTGTGTTCCGCATTTTGTTGTTTTATAATTTTTTCGATTGATTTTTTTTTGTCAATCTCCTCCATGATGCTTTTAAAATTCTTGAAATCTCTGCTCATGTTTTTTTCTTTTTATAGGTTTTAAGTGCGTTAATAAACCTCCCTGCGTTCTTTGGAAGGCAGGTTAGATTATCAATAATGAATAGGTCGTTTTATTCAAGCACTTATGCTTCATAATTTTGTTCAAGTAAATTTAGTAGATTGAAGCAGAGTAAATGCTACTTATTTTGTAACAGGAGAAATTATTTTTATAAATTATGTAACAAAACCGAGACAAATCAAAAAACTGTTGCAATATTTGCAACAAAAACCCTAATCATGCCTACAAAAGGATTTTATACGCATATCCAAGAAGCGATTACCATCAATAGAATTAGAAAGGTAGCGTATGCAAGATTATCGGGAGGAAAAACAAAAAGCTTATCAAATGCGCTGATTATTTCTGAAAGGCTGACTTTACCAATTGCGAAGTATTACGACAGAAAAGGGAAAATTTTTAATGATCAAGGAATTATGGTGGTGCAAGATGATTTTGTGGATATGAATATTCCATCTTTTGATAGGAAAGTGATACATCAGTCTGCTTGGACGGAGAAGGTAAGTAATCGAATGAAATTCTTACTACAAGAATTCCTTTCCACAATTCCCAAAAAATATGAGTCTAATGAAGCGTTAAAAACGGTGTTAGATAACGGAAGGGATTTACATCAATCCATCGAAGCGCTTGAGAAAGAACAAGAGGTCCATCTCGCAATGACAAAGCACCTTGTTGAATCTATTTGCTTTATTAGCAACAACGGATTGAAATTTTCTGAACAAAGCCAAGGATCTACTCGCACGCTTACAGGCTCGCTAATAAAACTTCATCAACTAGCATTGAAAAATAGCCTTTGGATGGACAAATGGGGGAATAAATTTCATCAACAGAATATTGGGATATTGGTCAACGATATGCCGGAGATTGAGGTTTAGTTGAGGTAGGGTTTTGAATCCGTTATTCCATACGCCCAAACTATTTCTTGAGACTGTTCAATAAACTGTGTCAAAATAAATTTAAAACCTGCCGGCCGGATCTCCTGCCGTAGGCATGGCAGGCGGGCTTCAAAAACAACTTCAACCTCAACCTAAAAACGAAGACTTGTAATCGATCGGCATTCAGGTTGCTAAAAAAATTTCTTTTACGTTAAAGAGAAATTTGAAATTGTCTACCTACCGGACAGGCAGGTTTTTGAAGTTGAAGTTGCAGTTGAAAAACACAAAATTAGAACAGTCCCTTTTTCTTAAACCCAACACTAAGTTCTAAATCTTATTCCTCTAAAACTTCGCCGTCACCCCACCCAAGACATTAAACCCATAAGTCTCATACCCTTTCCATCTTTCTCGCTTATTATTTAAGACGTTATTCAGATTTAAGAACAATCCGATTCGTTTGGTCATTTTATAATTAGCACCAAAATTTAAGTCCACTAAACCACCAAGTTTGTCTTCTGCATTGGTTCCAATCTTTCGGTATGGAACGCCATTTTCAATAAACAATTCACCGCTCACCACTAACTTATTTCGTAAAGTAGTATAGTAGGCTCCGGCATTAAACTGTGTGTTTGGAAGGTGCCAAGCAGCTTCTTCGTTTTTAGTATCAAAAAAGTTTTGCGATAAGGTAACTAGCAATCGTAGATCTTTGCGAGGATTGGCTTCTAAGGTTCCTTCGATATTAAAAATATTGACAGAGTCATTGACCATATCAAAACGAATGGTATCTAACGGATTATTCGCAAACAACGCCAAGTTATTTGCCATCTTATAACTTGCCTGAATCTGATAATCCACCACTCTTAGATTTCCTTTTACACCACCGAAAAATTTATAATAGTCTGTGTTAATGGGGGTGATTCGAGAAACCAAAAACGGGTTATAGTCTGTTAAACTTTTAAAAGTATTTTTATGTAAACCTCCATCCGCTCCCAGATAAACAGCGAGTTGATTTCCTACTATATTTGCTGCTACTTCCACATCTGGGAAGATCCGAAATTTATCTTTAGCAGACGTTAGATTAGCTCCAACCTTCGCTTTAAAAATATCTCCATGAAAAGTATAACTAGGGCGAATTCCGAAGTTGTGGAGATTACGGGTTTCTCCATCTTTATAAACGGTAAAATCGGCGTCCAAAAGAATCGTCAAAGGATGTAATTCATTAAACCATTTGGTTGCTCCCACTTCAAAATCAAAACCAAATTCTTTAGACGCAAAATTATCCGTCATCGAGTATAAATCAAACTGTGCATGGTAATCAATATCACCTTGTGTTTTTACGCCATTAAAAAACTTAGCATTGGCTGCAAACGTTTTAAATTGCTGACGAATATCATCTCTAAATTCAGACCGAGTATCATGGTCATAACCATAAAAATGCACCTCGTCTAAATCATATCCCAATCCACCACTGACTGCAAATCCTTGATCAAAGTAATAACTTCCATTCAGATCACCACCAATTTCTCTGAAGCGTTGATGTTCCAAACTATTGCGATTGGCCGTATGATATTTCAAGTGACCACCAATATCGTATTTTGCATCTTTGGTATTATTGTATGCTAGCTCCGCATAAGGTCGATTAGGCGTTCCGTATCCCAATTTGATAAAGCCATTATAAGATGGATCAACCTTGTCTCGTTTGATCGCTAGCGGTCGAATTCGAGGAGGCAAATACTGCATCTGAATACTTCGAGAAGGCAAAGCATAGGTTAGTTGCCGTGAGGTGGTATCTAATCCCGGCAATTCTGGTGTCACATTTATCTTCTTAGATTCTTCTAGTGAAGCTTCAAAGTCCTTGATGACATCAATCTCTTCATCCGGCAAAGTGGGTTGTGCGATAACAACGGTGGTCATCATTAAACAGATAACCAATAAAAACATTTGGCTTACTTTATTACTATAACACATTAGATTGATACTAAATAATTTCATTTTGTTTCAATTTTATTGATCATCAACTACTATAATTTCTATTGATCTATTCCTTTAAATCAAAATATGCGACCACGCTATGGTCATCACCTTTGATCAGAATATTCTGATCAAAAAATGAATACGTTATTTTATCAAATAAACGATTCAACAAATAAACGATTCAACACCCTTCCTACTGTTCCTCTTGCAAGTCCAAGGTTTCTGTATCAACCGGCGTTGTAATCAAACGATTGGACGCAGCTTCTCGGGCTTTGAGTTGTTCTAATTTTTTTCTAGCAATTTCTAATAATTCTTCGTCTTCGGTATAACTTTCGATCCAGCCTTCTAGGACGGCTCTAGCATTTAGAACATCTCCTTTTTCTGCTAAGATATCTGCCAACAGGATGATGCTTTTACCAGCCCAATAAGGATACTCAGCACTCTCTGCTTGAGCGTTTAAGGTAATTTGTTCTGCCACTTCTAAATCACGCTGAACATAATAAATGTAAGCAATCAGGTAACGTGCTTCGGCGGTTTCTTCGTTGTTACTTGTCTTCGTTACTTCGTTAAAAGCACGAAGTGCATCCAAGTATTCTTCTTTATCAAATGCGACTTTTCCAAGATAAAAATTAGCCAGCGCTCTTTGCTCGGTGGTCACATCGGGATTCTTTAATACCTTGTCTGCGTACGCAAGAACCGCTTCTCCATTTCCAATTAAATACGCACTACTCAAGGCACCTTCCTGCGCTTCTAAACGGGTATCCATCTTGTCAGTGGCGGCTTCTAGCTTGCTATATAGGTCATAAGATTTTTCATAATCTTCGGCATGATAATAAGCGATGATGGCAGCTTTATCCAAAGCTTTTACATAGTAAGAACTATTTCCTTTTTCGATTACTTTTTCAAAATCTCTCAATGCCTCTGTATATTCTTTCTCTGCCGTATGTGCATCACCACGATAGAAATAAGCCTTGATAATATTTTTTCCATTTGGATACAAACGGATATAATTATTCAAACTAATAATCGCTTTGGCATAATTACCATTCTCGTATTGCGAAGCCGCAGCTTTAAAGTTGATGCTTTCTTTTTCATCCGCTTCTACTTTATAACCAGGAATAGTTTCTAGAAAAGCAAAATAAACATCTGGCTGTGCAAGGTCATCTACATAGATTTCTTCTAGAGCTGTTAGTGCTGCTTCTCCTTCTTTCTCTGTTGGATTATTACCAAAAACTTGTTTATAATAATTGGCGGCTTCTTCTAAACTTCCTTGGTTATAGCTAATCAATCCTAATTTCAATAAGGCTTGATTTCTTAAATTAGAATTTGGGTATTTCTCTAATAACTCTTTAAGTGGCTGAGAAGCTTTATCCAACTTACTAATTTCTAAATAAGTAATTCCTAATTGCATCAACGCATTATCTGCGTATTCAGAATTTGGATGATTTTCTACCAAGTCATCTAAAGCAATAATCTTATTGGTTTGATTGCCATTTAATCCTTCAATAATTGCTTTTTGGTAAAGCGCATAAACAAATCCATTGTGGTTTTGGTCTACCGCTGTATTATAATATTCAAGTGCTTTATCGTATTGATTTCTTTTAAAATAAGCATCTCCAGATCTTAGAATTGCATCCCCTTGGATTCGTTGAGCAACAATTGGGTTAGAAATAAAAAGTGCATTCTGTTTTATTCCTGATGCGGCTTTTTCAAAGTAGCCTAGCGCTCCGTTATAATCCGCTTGTTCTAAATAATTATATCCTTGAATATAATTGGCGGTATGAATGGAAGATTCATCTGGTAGATTTTTTAAATTTTTAGACAATGCCAAAAATTTATTGATCTGTCGGGTACTTTCAGGAAAATCTTTTTCTTGGTGTGCAATTTCTCCTAACCAATAATAAGCGAGGGCTTTGGTCCGATTGTCCACCGGATTTTCGAGCGATTGATTAAAGCGTATTTTCGCTTCTTCTAATTCACCTTCTCGGTATAATTGAATTCCTTTGAAGTAGGCTACTTTTTGGTAAGTCTCTTTCATCGCTGGAGAAAGGTTCGGTAATTTTTCGATAGTCGCCAAAGCGTTATCGTAATCTTTTGTGTTTAGAAAAATAGAAGATAAAAGTGTTTGTGCTTCGCTATGAAATTTTGAAGATGGATCGATCTTTTCCAATGCGGCTATTGCCTCTCGATCGAAGTTGAGTTCATAACTTAACTTCGCAAAATTGAAGTTAGATTCTTCCTGCATATCATCGTCATAATCCATCCTAGCCGCTGCTCGGAAAGCATTCCGTGCACTAGATTTATTTCCAGTTTTCAGGTACGCATCTGCTAAGGCATACATGGCGCTCTGCCCCATTTTACTATCCAAATTACCCAGCTCTTCCAATCGGACAACCGCTTGCTCGTAGTTTTTGTCTTGATAATGAACGTACCCAAGCTGATATAAATCTTCTGGTCTTAATTTTTTTGCATTATCAGCATAATATTCTAAATAAGGCAATGCTTTTCGAAAATCGTCTTTTTCAAAATATGCCTGTCCTACGAGTTGATTAATTTCAGGAAGGTTTTTTAATTTTTCATTTTTGGTTTTATCGACTGCATATTTAATCACTTCGTCATATTTGCCTTGAGCGAAATAAATTTGAGTGATATAGTACGGCGTATAAGGTTGATATTTTTTAGAACGTTCTACTTTTTCAAAACTAGCAATGGCTTCATTATATTTATCTTCATAAAAAGAAGTCATTCCATAATAATAGTTAGAAGGGTAATAATATTCATTTTGAATATCTCGGATTTCACCAAAAGCGATCCGTGCTTCCCGGAATTTCTTTTTAACAAAATAAGCATATCCTAATTTGAATTTCACCTCAGATCGCTGATCTCTTCCTAGATCAAAGGCATCGATGCTCGCAAAAAGTTCGGCTGAGCGGGCATAATCTTTACTATTGAAATAATAATCCGCCATTTCCAAAATAGCTTGATTAGCGAGTGGATCAGGGTCATAAGTCCGAGCAAAGTCAATGATTAAGCGTTCTCCGTCCGGTTGATTGAGTCGAACAGCACATTTCGCGTAGAAAAGCTCGGCTTTGGTTCTCAGTAAGACCAATTCAGGCTCATTGAGAGGTCGAAGGGTTTCAAAAACCTTTTTAAACTCTGTTTGAGCAAGACCTACAATTCCTTCTTCATAAAGGTTCATCGCCTTTTTATAAGCTAGATTAGCCTGAGTATAAATGGCGCTGTTTTGAGCATTTATTCCTACAAAGAGTAAGCAAAATATCATAGATAACAGCGATTTTTTCAAATAGCAAGGTGTTTTCATAAACATAGCATTCAATAAAAGGTAAGAAATCTGAAGCGTTAAGGAAAATACAGCTCTTAAACCTGCTTGTTCCATCGCATATTGTGGCGAATTTATGAAAATTTTGGGTGTCTGACGTAAGAAAAACCCCTAAAACCGCTAATCTACCTATTGAAATCGGTCAAAACCTAAGTCTTTAGGTATAATAATTGCAAACCTACATTCAGAAGCTCTCTAAAACTTCTTAATAACATACAAACCAATTATTTAGCATGACAACAAATCTAGCTGGTCAGTTTCCAAATCAAGCATCTCCCACTACCCATTTAAAAGAAAAAGATACTATTTCAGAATGGACTCCGGCACAAGCCGTCGAAGGTTTAATTGTGGTAAATAATCTATATCAAATCATCGGCTGGAATCCTATTGCCGGATATATTACCGGATACGAACGGGAAGCGATGATGAATTCTTCCATTTTAGACCTATTGGCAACAGAGGAAGCAAAAAATGCTTTTTTAGCTGATTTTGAAAGGCTCACTAATTTTAGTGAAAAACTTGACCTATATTTTGAGTCAACTGTAGAAATTCGAGCACATTCCGGAAAGGTAAAACCTGTTACATTCCAATGGAATCGGATGATTTTAAATGGTGTAAGATTATTTAATATCTGTATTTCAAGTATTTTGGATAATAAAAAACTCCTGAAGACTTATCGTGAAAAAGAGGTAGAATTAGCAAAAAAGGAGAAGGAATTAGCCAAACTAACTTCTTCTAATGAGCAATTAGAATCATTTGCCTATGTCGCATCACATGATTTGAAAGAACCATTGCGATCTATTGGTAATTTCACTCAATTATTAGGTAGACGGTTGGATAGTAAGCTAGACGAAACAGATAAAGAGTTTTTTGGCTTTGTAACCAGTGGTGTAAAGAACATGAATTCTTTGATTGAAGATTTGCTGACCTACTCAAGAGTCAATAGCGGAAAGAATGAAGTGATGAGCATCAGGCCCGCAGACTCAATAGCAGTGGTAATCAATGGTCTCAATCAACGAGTTATCGAGACCAATGCCCAGATTGAAGTAAAAGCTTTACCCACTGAAATAACTGGTAATCCAACAAAATTCAAGCAATTATTACAAAATCTAATTGCCAATGCTATTAAATTTCAAAATCCAGAGAAAGATCCAGTAATCACCATCAAAGGAGAGGAGCAAAGAGATCAATGGGTATTCAGTGTCTCAGATAATGGAATTGGAATTAAAGAAGAATACTACCAAAAGGTATTCGGTGTTTTCACCAAACTACATCATAAATCCGTCTATCCTGGTTCTGGTATTGGACTTTCGGTTTGTCAACGTATTGTAGAACAACATGATGGAGAAATTTGGGTAGATTCTGTATTTGGTCAAGGAACTAATTTTCACTTTAGTATTGCAAAAAATCTTTGTAATAATAAGGATTTGTAGCCAATGGAATACTGCTATTAAGCAGTAACCGTCAATACTTTTTTAAGGGCAGCCAGATAAGCCGCATTAGCTTCTGGTGTACCAATGGTTACTCGAATACAACCTGGCGCTCCAAAATTGGCTACGGGTCTAACCATAATTCCTTCCTTGAGCATCGCTTCGGTAAATGTGGTTGCCTCCATCGAAGGTTTTATCAGGATAAAATTTCCCTGAGACTTCCAGTGAGTTACGTCCATTTGTTCCAGGGCAGCATAAATTTTTGTTCGTTCAGATTGTACCATTGTTACGGTTTCCTGAACAAATTCCTCATCTGAAAGCGCTGCGATTCCGGCTTCAATCGATAATTGATTTAATAAAAAAGGTCGATTATACATTAGTAAATATTCCGCAATTTCTGGCGTAGAATAACCATATCCGATTCGCAATGCTGCTAATCCATACGTCTTAGAAAAACTATTTACGGCAATAATCTGATGTCCTTTTTTGACATACTCCATGGCCGTGACAAAATCTGGTGCATCCGAAAACCGGTAGTATACTTCATCTAGAACAACGACTAAATGTTTAGGAACATGATCCAATAATTTTTCTAAATCTGCTCTTGGAACATAAGACCCAGTTGGATTATTAGGGCTGGTCAAAAAGATTACGCGCGTTTTATCCGTAATGGCATTTAGAATTCCATCCACGTCTAACCCAAAGTTAGGTGCTAGTAAAGGAACATCTTTAACCGTGGCACCTTGCCAGCCAGAAAACATATTATAAATACCAAAAGCTGGATTACAAATAATTGCTTCTAAGCCTTCGCCTAGGAAACCACGGATAATAAAATCAAGAATTTCACTTCCACTATTTCCTGTAAAAAATTGTCCTGCTGGAATTTCATTTTTGTAAAAATCCGAAAGTGCTGTTTGTAACCGAGCACCGTTTCGATCTGGATAAAAATGAAAATTATTGGCCGCTTTTTTTACTGCAGCGACTGCTTTGGGGGAGGGTCCGACTGGATGTTCGTTGGAAGAGAGTTTGTATATTTTTCGATCCGTACCTAATTCAGAAAGTGTCTTACCACCTTTATAGGTTCCACCATTTTGTAAGTAAGGTTTAAATAGTCGGTTCATTGATGTTGTTATTTGGTAGGAGGCTGAGTTTTTTTTTCTTTCTGTTTACTAAACTTTAAAAGTTTAGTAAACAGAAAAAAACAGAAAAGAAATCTCAGCCTCTTATATGGTTTAATTTGGTAGTGAGAATCGAATAGTCAGCAGTTGACTAGAGGGTACCTCTAGATGCTTGTTCTCGTTCGATGGCTTCGAATAAGGCTTTGAAGTTTCCTTTTCCGAAAGAAGTAGCTCCTTTTCGTTGAATGATTTCGAAGAACATCGTCGGACGAGGATTTACGGGCTTGGTAAAAATTTGTAATAAATATCCTTCATCATCTCGATCCACAAGGATTCCTAACTCGGCTAACGGTGCAATATCTTCATCAATTGTTCCTACTCTATCCAATACGGCATCATAGTAGGTTTGTGGTACTCGTAGAAACTCAACTCCACGATCTCGTAATTTGGTTACCGTATCGATGATATTGTCTGTTGCAACGGCAATATGTTGTACCCCTTCACCTTCATAAAACTCTAAGTATTCATCTACTTGAGATTTCTTCTTCCCTGGAGCTGGCTCGTTAATTGGAAATTTTATACGACCATTGTTATTACTCATTACTTTACTCATCAACGCCGTAAATTCCGTAGAAATATCTTTATCATCAAAAGACATAATTTGCTTAAAGCCCATTACATCTCGGTAAAAATCAACCCAATAATTCATTCGACCTAACTCCACATTACCCACCATATGATCCACAAATTTCAACCCAATAGGCTCTGCCTCATAACGAGGATTCCAAGCTGCAAAACCCGGTAAGAAAACACCCTTATAATCTTTTCGTTCTACAAAAATATGAACCACTTCACCATAACTATAAATACCAGATCGCACTACTTGACCATCCTTATCCTTTTCGACAGTTGGTTCCATATAAGAAGTCGCTCCACGCTTCATTGCTTCTTCGTAAGCATGTGTTGCATCATCTACCCATAAGGCTGTCACTTTTACTCCATCACCATGCTGATCAATATGTCGACCATAGTCCGTACCACTTTGTAAAGGACTAGTCAACACCAATCGAATTTTATCTTGAACAACAACATAAGATTCTCGGTCCCGTAATCCTGTTTCTAATCCTGCATAGGCTAGGGATTGAAAACCGAAAGCAGTCTTGTAATAATAAGCTGCTTGACGGGCATTACTAACGTATAATTCGAGATAATCTGTCCCATTTAAAGGCATAAAGTCTTCTACAGGCTGTGCAGAAGCAGAAGTACTGGTATTAAGTTCCATAAGAGGTATTTAAATTGGTTAGAAATAGTTGCTATGACAAATATAATTAAAATACGATGAAATATCTAGTTAAAATGATTAATAAATCAGGAGAATAAGTATAAGGTCATTTAATAGCAATCCGATTGCTTTGGGGTCTTAGATTCTCAACTCGAAAGTTTATTAATTGTTCAGTACTAAATCATTGAAATGGTGGTCCTTATTCAATAATCTCTTCTTGGTAGTTTTCGTAAATTTGATTCATAATTTTAATAAAAATCAGATGGTCCTCTTCAGACATATTTTTCCAGCCAAGTTGGCGGAGATGCGCTACTTTAGGGAGCAATGTTTCGACAATTTTACTACCTGCTGTAGTAAGACTTATGGAGTAGCTACGACGATCTTGTGGAGAACGAGAACGCTTTGTCCATCCTTTTTTACATAAAAGATCTATGATACGTGAGACTGTGGGTGCATTTTTAAAGGTAACATTGGCTAGTTCATTTTGAGAAATGCCATCGGTTTGATAAAGTTTATCAATGAGTACCCATTGCTCGGGAGTAATATCAATATCTGCAGCTCGAAAAGTTTGCAGGTATCGAAGTTTGATCAAGCGTAGCGTTCGATCGATCAGCGTCCCATAGCTATTGTTGAGAATTAAAGAAGACATAGTAGTATAATTTTTTAAAAGAAAAAATAATTCAAATAGCTAATAATTAGGATCCAATCGGTCCAAGTTCTACTCCTTCAGAGTAAGCCACCTTAATATTATTTTGATTAAACCCTTCTTTTATTTTACCATAAGCAGCGAAAGTAACGTCCCAATAATGTTCTGCCTTGATATAAGGTCGCACTGCAATGATTAAATTATGGCTATCATAAGATTCGATGCCTATTTCAGGTTCGGGGTATTCAAGTATTTGAGGAATTCCACGAAGTGATTCTCTGATAATCTCTTGCACTTTAGGAAAACTTTCTGCATAAGGCATGGTGACTTGTAATTCAAGTCGGATATGTTCTTTGGTAGAAAAATTAGTGATCACCCCTTCCATCACTTGTCCATTCGGAATAATTAGAGTTTTCTGACCAGGGGTAGTCATAGTGGTATTAAAGATTTGAATGGCTTCAATTTGACCAAACTTATCCTGTACCTCTACCCAGTCTCCTACTCTATAGGGTTTTATTCCTAATATCATAATACCAGCTGCAAAATTACCTAAGCTACCTTGTAAAGCCATTCCTACTGCAAAACCAGCTGCGGCTAGGATTGCCACCAGAGAGGTTAACTCAAAGCCCAAAATACTGGCTACAAAGAGTACGACTGCTACTTTCATAGCAATATCCAAAAACGAAGTAGCAAAAGAGCGAATTTCAGGAGCCATATTACTCCGTTCCATACTAAGGGCGAGGATTCTATGCACTTTTTTAACCAGCCAAAAACCAATCATTAAGGCAATTATAGCTAATAGGATACGTGGTACGTAAGTGACCAACATACCAATAGCTATATCGGAGTATTTTTCAAAATTTTCCATAGCGAAAAGGTAAGAATAAGAAATGAAGAATTTTTGTGTTAATGGGCTTTTTGACAGCTGGTCGAAACTTCCAATAGTTGGATACAATTGATCAATTTAGAACAGCTTTGAAGCCTGTTGGGATGACAAAGATATAATTTTGTACAAGTTCTAAGCAATAATAGTACGGTAACTTTTGAGAAATCAATATTTTTCATTAATTAGAGAGCATTTTTTGCCTGTTAGCTGGTTTGCCTGTTGGCTAGTTAGCTTCCCTTTAACGTATTTTACGAATAAAGAAAGCCAACTAGCTAACCAGC
>CALGJS010000437.1 GCA_937927835.1 uncultured Saprospiraceae bacterium
ACGAGTAGAAATTTGTTTTTGAAAAAATCGAATAATAAAATACGTTCCTGCCAGGATTGCTAAAAAACCAATCAAAGCAGAGATTAATAAGTTTCGTTGTTTACGAACACTAAATTCTGCAGAGCTTTTTTCTTGACTTAATTCTTGAATTTTTTCGTCTTTCTTTTGACTTTCGTATTGTCGACTTAGTCGGTTGGCAGTTTCAAGTTGATCCGCATTTTGTAGACTATCATTTAGAACCACGAATTTATTTACATAAACATAACCGGAATCATAACGCTCTTGAGCAGCATAAGCAGCGGCCATGGTTTTATAAATATCTCGAAATTGTTGTGCTTCTGTTGGTGCTGTAAGCTGATGACTTTGGCGAAGGTATTCGATGGCTAATTGTGGATTTTTTTTCAATTGGTAAGCATTTCCTACCGCTAACAAGCTACGCGCAATAAAATCTGGATTCTTAATCTCCTTACTCATAGAGAGCGCTTTTTCGGCTGTTCCCAACGCTTTATTTTCTTCCCCCAAACGGATATAAGAGTTTGATTTTTCGATGCTAATCGTGATATCTAACAAAGTATCTTTTAAGACCCTGTTGATGTTTACGCTTTTATTTAGATAAAAAATCTCTTTTGTAAAATCTTGTCGATCCAAATAAATGCGAGATAAGTCTAGGTACGCCCGAGCGAGCTCAACACCTTTTTTTTCTCGATTATAATATTGAATGGCTTCTTGCAAAAGTCTTTCAGCACCATCGTCTAAGTTCTGAAAAGTATATAAGTTAGCGAGGGAAAGTTTAACCTGATATAGATTGGTTGAGTCCCCTATTTTTTCAAAAAGCTCAATACTCTTTGTATAGCTTTGAAAAGAATTTTCGTAATTATTGGTTTGGAAATAATAATCTCCAAAGTCTTTATATACTTCAGCCTTTCTCCAAAGATCGCTATTCTTCGTCGCATCCGTAAGGAACTCCATGAGTTGCTGATAGGAATATAGGGTATCTGTCGGTGTACTAGCCACCGCCGAACAGGGGAGTAGAAAGAGGAAAAGAATCTTAAAGGTTTGTAAAAACCGATTAAACATAAATTTTTCGGTAGTTTTTAATTAGTAGATAAGAGAAAAAAATACTTTTAGCCAGTTTGCATTTCGCTATTTGGTTCACTCTATTACTTGCCTGCCTGCGATTAAAGAGAGCCAATAGCCAATGGCCAATAGCAAAAAAACTAAACATCTATTAAATTATTTTCCATGGCAATTCGTACCAGTCCCGCTGTATTTCGAGCGCTGAGTTTTGCTAGTAAATTGGCGCGGTGTGATTCGACCGTTTTTAGGCTAATGAATAACTGATCCGCAATTTCTTGAGTCGTATGTTCTTTAACGATTAATTGCAATACTTCTTTCTCTCTACGCGAGATCTTGGGAATATTCAGGTTGGCTGCCTTAGAAGTCTCGTTGCCTTTTACCAGCCCCTTCATAATAGTTTGGGTAACCGCTGGACTGAAATAAGACTGACCTTCTACAACTGTATGAATGGATTTCAGGAGTTCTGTCCGTCCGGTATTTTTTAATATATAACCCTGCGCTCCATTATTCAATATTTCAGTAACATAGCTCTCCTCATTAAACATGGAAAGTGCCAATACCTTGATATTTGTTTTTTCTTTAAATAATTTTTTACAAACCTCAATCCCATTCATCTTGGGTAGATTAACATCTAGCAAGATCAGATCTATCTCTTTTTCAGCTAACTCGGTAAAGACTGCTTCTCCATCGTAGCATTTTCCGACTACTTCTATGTCCGCTTCTTCTGCCAAGATAGATTCGATGCCATCCGCAAACATGGTATGATCATCCGCAATCAATATTTTTATCATAATTCAAATGGATTTTATTGTTTCTGTAAAAGTACAAAATTTAAGTTGTTTACCCTTTCTAACGATCAAGGGTAGCTTAGTTAGTATATTTTTAATTATTTTTGACCTTTTTATACAACGGTACGGTAATTTTCAATTAGGAGATGAGTGCGATATAAATTTGGCTAGTTGGCCTGTTTGCTGGTTGGCTAGTTGGCTTTCTTCATTCGTAAAATACGTTAAAGGGAAGCAAACCAGCCAACCGGCAAAAATGCTCACCAATTGATAAAAAATATTGATTTCTTAAAAGTTACCGTATTATTATAAATAGGCTTTTTAAAAAAATTAACTATGGAAATTTTATCTAATTCTGGTAATGTTTTGAATATTGTTATGATGGTAGTAGTTGGAGCCATGGCTGGTTCTTTGGCTGGATTTATCATTAGAGGGAATAATTATGGCTTTATTGTCAATGCGGTCCTTGGAATCTTTGGCGCAGTAGTAGGGGGAGCGATCTTCAATATGTTGAATATCACCCCAGGAAAAGGGATTGTAAAGATGATTTCTGATACTTTTCAGGTAAATCTTCCTTTAAACTTTGTGGGTATGCTCGTCTCTGCTACCCTTGGTGCGGTTATTATCCTTTTTGGTTTAAAAGTGATTCGAGGCGGTAAGTAGCAACAAGTAATAGCGAATTGCAAACAAGTAGGGGCGAATTGCAAGCAAGGAGTAGAGGCGAATTGCAAAGAAGTAGTAGGGGCGAATTGCAAGCAAGAGTAGGGGCGAATTGCAATTCGCCCCTACTCCGTTAAATTCCCGTTAAATGCTTAATTTTACACACCAATTCAGGCGTAAATCTCCTTTAATTAGAAACAATATTTTGAGATTTCCGGATGTGTAAGATAGAATATGAGCCACACACCAAAGCATTTTGATCAATTTTTCCGAAGACTGGGTCGTCGGAGATTCGTAAAGGGTTCCTTTCGGGTATTGCGTTATCTATTTCTTTTCCTATTTATTTTGATGGTAATTGGTTGGTTTGTACTTCAACACGATAAAGTACAAAACTATCTACTGACAGAAGTTACCACCTATTTGAGTGAAGAACTGGAAACTAAAGTGGAGGCACAGCGCATTGATTATAGCTTTTTTGATAAATTGGTTTTGGAAGGTTTCTATATCCAAGATCATCGAGGAGATACCTTGCTTTATAGTCGAGAACTAAAAGCCTCTTTTGATCTTAATCTGCTAAAAATAATTCGTAAAAACTACGACATCAAAGATGTCTATTTAACCGATGCTCGTCTTAAAATATTCCGCGACAGCGCCCAGCAATACAATAACCTAGACCTTATCCTACAAAAAATCGTTAAAGAAAAAAAAGCGGAAAATCAGAAAAAAAGCACGCCAACCATTCTTTCTGTTGATCACCTTTACTTAGATAATATCCATTTTATTCAAGACGATCGAGTGAAAGGGAAGGAAATGATTGCCTTGCTAGATAAAGGAACCATCGATGTTAAAAATCTCGATTTGGGAAATAAACTCATTGAAATAGAAAGGGTTGATTTAAAGACTCCGAGTTTTACGATGATTGAAAAACAAGGATTTCCTTATGTTCCTCGCGAAGCATCAGAGTCGGCAGGCAACGAGAGAAAGGAAACCAAGGAGAAGCAGGAAGCTGAAAAGAAATTTCAAATAGCTATCACTAAGATTGCGATATCTGATGGTCGATTTAAGCGAGATAATCTTAAAAAAGCAAATGCACC
The DNA here is from genome assembly GCA_937927835.1 of uncultured Saprospiraceae bacterium. Lineage (GTDB taxonomy): Bacteria > Bacteroidota > Bacteroidia > Chitinophagales > Saprospiraceae > JALZUU01. The sequence goes on from CALGJS010000437.1 coordinate 3,617, forward strand.
AGAAAAAATAGATGGTCAAGTAGATTTTAACCATCTGACTTTGTCCAATATTCAAATTGATATTAAAGATTTGATGGTCAAGGATGGCGAAGTAGAAGCATCTGTTGATCATCTGAGTGCCGACGACCAAAGCGGATTTGTTCTTTCTAAATTGTCTGTCAAAAATGCCAAAGTAACCGACCGAAAAATTGCGCTTTACGGAATGGATTTAATAACACCTTATAGCCATCTGCACGATACCTTGATTTTTAGTTTTAGGTCAATGGCTGATTTTAAGAAATTTCCAGATAAGGTTTTATTGCAAACGAAGTTTAACGATTCGCGGATTGCTTTACGAGATATTATGGCTTTCGCCAAGAATTTAAAGAACAATGATTTCTTTGCCAAAAATGCAGATCAGGTTGTTGAAATAGATGGAGATCTTAGTGGGAAAATAAATTCTCTAAAAGGAAAAAATCTAACCATCAAACTAGGTAATACCACGAGAATTGAAGGAGATTTTTCTTCTCGTAACTTAACCAAAAAGACAGAAGCATTTTTGGATTTTAAACTAAAAAATCTAGAATCAGATATGCAGACCCTACGTCTTTTGATTCCTGGATTTAATCCTCCTGACAATTTTGATAAGGTTGGGAAATTTAATTTTAATGGAAATTTCCTTGGCTTCTTTATTGATTTTGTAGCCAATGGAAATCTACAAACTGAACTAGGAGCAGCCAATACCAACATGCGGATGAATTTGAGACAAGGGAGACGACTGGCGGAATATTCTGGTAGTCTTTCTTTACAAGATTTTGATTTAGGCGCATGGACGGGTAATAAAGAATTAGGTCGAGTAAGCATGAATACTGCTGTAGAAAATGGACAAGGATTGGTTTTAGAAACAATAAATGCAGAGATCGGTGGAACGATTTCTTCGATTAGTTTTAAAGATTATAATTATAAAAATATCATTCTTGATGGGGATTTAAAGCGTCAATTTTTTGATGGAAAACTAAGTATTCGAGATGACAATATAGATCTTAATTTTGATGGTGCGGTAGACTTTACAGATAGTATTCCTCAGTTTGATTTTACCGCTCAAATTGCAAAACTAGATATAAAAACACTGAATCTATCTTCTCAAGATTTGGTGCTGCGTGGTGATACAAAAATTCGGATGAATGGTAGCGCAATTTCTAATATTCAAGGAGATTTAATTCTTCGAGATTTTTCTATTCTTAAAAATGGCGTAGAAAATTTTCAGATGGATAGCTTGACCGTATTCACGGAGTTATTTCCTCAAGACCGACGTAGTTTTTCTGTGGCTTCTGATATTTTAGATTTAGAATTAGATGGTCGTTTTGAAATAGACCAGGTGCCCAATGCACTGCTTGGATATGTGCATAGTAATTATGCTGATTTGGCAGAACGATTCAACCTTAAAGGCGGGGATAAAGAAATTGAGGATACCAATTTTAAATTCGATTTAGCCTTACGAAATAGTTTAAACTGGACTAAATTAATTGATCCCAAATTGGATACGCTGGAAAATATTACCGCTGCTGGATACTTTGACAATGTGCGTGACTCTATTTATTTAGAACTTTCTATTCCAAAAGTAAAATATAATAACTTGGTTTTTGATGATGTACTTTTTGATTTAGATGGTAAAAAGAGTTTTAGTGATTTGCACTTTGAAATTTACCATAGCGATATCAATGGTCAGAATTTTGAACCGATTGAACTAACGGGAGAATTGAGTGGAGATACGCTTTTTTTTGAAGTGATTTCTACCAATTTTACCAGTGTATTTGATGATTTAAAACTCAATGGTCAGCTATTTCCCTTACCCGAAGAACATTATCAAATTAGCTTCTTTCCTTCCAATCTTGTCGTGGTCAAACAAAATTGGGCCATCGAATCAGACAACTATATTCGGTTTGGTAAGAATTTTATCGAAACGAATAATTTCGAATTGCAAAGTGGTGAAAAACGTATTAGTATCAATAGTATTGACAAAAAAGGATTGAGACTTGGACTGGAAAATATTAGTCTCGGATTGATTGACGATTGGTGGGATTTTAAGGAAATGGATTTTAGTAAAACGATAGATATAGAATTATCGGCAGGAGATATTTTTAAACAAACAGATTTTAACCTGACCGCTCTGGCAGATACTTTTGAAGTCAACGGAGATGACTGGGGACAATTATCTTTGACTGCAAGTTTGGAGGATTTGACTGCTTCGACGGATGTTTATATGTCGATTACCAAAGGAGATGAACAGTTGATTGTAAAAGGAGATCTTTCTCCGTTTAAAAAACAAGGTAGAACCTTTGAGAATGATTTCAACTTTGAAACCAGCATCAAGAATTATCCACTATCTATTGCCGAATATTTTATTGCGAATATTATTTCTCAAACGACAGGAAGTTTTGATTCTAGAGTGGCCTTGAATGGTAAATTCAAGAAACCCAATATCAATGGAAATATCAGAATTTACGACGCAAGTCTTAGAATCAATTATACAAATACTCGATACGATATCCCGGATTCTTATACCACCATCAACAATAAAATCTTCGATGTTTCTGGAAATTACCTAGTCGATAGTCTTGGTAATCGAGCCAATCTATCTGGTGGATTCTTACATGATCATCTCAAAAATTGGAGAATTGGGGCCTCGATTAGTTCAGATAAATTTTTGTTTTTAAATACGACCAAAGAAAATAATCCAGTTTATTATGGAACAGGAATCGGTAGCGGCTCTGTCAGTTTTAATGGTCCATTTAAACAAATTGATATTGACATCAATGCAAAGACTGGAACTGGTACAACGGTCGTTATCCCGGTAACAGGTGCCAGCAATGCGAGCGAGGTGAAATTTATTGAATACATTGAAGAAGAAAAGATTTCGGAATCTACTGCGGATCGCCGTCGAACCGAACTTCGAGGCGTTACGGTTGATATGAACATAGAGATGACAGAAGACGCACTAGCTAAACTAGTATTTGATGAAAAGGCAGGAGATATTATGGAAGGACGAGGAAATGGAAATATTACATTCTCAGTAGATCGTCTTGGAGAGATTGAAATGTTCGGAAATTATGAAATTGCACAAGGAGAATATTTATTTACATTGTTAAATGTAGTCAATAAACCTTTTGTAGTAAAAGAGGGTGGGACCATTCGTTGGGATGGTGATCCTTACAATGCGATCATTGATATCGAAGCAGAATATACGGGATTGAATACTTCGTTGACGAATTTTATCTCTGAATATTTAAATGGTGTCAACCCAGGTGACCTAGAAACGGAAGCCAGAAAGAGCCAAAGTGTTTTATTAAAGATGTATTTAGATGGTCAATTACAACAACCAGATATTGACTTCGATATTAGTTTTCCTGGATTGCAGGGACAGTTACAAAACGTGGTCGATAGCAAGCTTAGAATTATTCGTCAAGATCAAGGAGAACTAAATCGACAAGTTTTTGGGTTGCTGGTTATCGGTAGTTTTTTACCTTCTGGAAATAGTAGTGGCTTAAGTGGACGAGGAGATTTGATCGGACGAAATACTATTTCAGAACTCTTATCCAATCAGTTATCTATTCATCTAACTAAATTGCTTTCCGAAGTTTTTACCGATGTAGGTTTTATATCCGGTGTAGATTTTAATATCAATTATAACGTGTACGATAATGAATTATCCAATGTTGGGCCAGGCTTACCACGAACAACTGGTAGAGCTTTACAACTTCGACAATCATTGGATTTGTTCAACGATCGATTGACCGTAGAAGTGGGTGGTAATGTCGACTGGGGAAATAATCTGGTAGGTGCTAATAATTCTGCTTTTTTAGCAGGAGATGTGGTTATTGAATATGCGGTTACCCAAGATCGTCGCTTTAAGGTTCGAGCATATTCCTTAACGGATGCGGCGATATTAGGAGGACGTCGAAATAAAGTAGGATTAGGTCTTTCTTGGCGTCGTGAATTTGATAATATAAGTATTGGTGATTTCTTTTCTAAGATGAAAAAAGACGCGAAGGAGTCTCAAAAGAAAAGCAACTCAAAAACCGAGAATTAAATCTCTTGTTCTTAAGTTGCTTATTTCCTATAACCTTTTTAAAAAAAACCTAAAATAGGAGGTAAATATTTTCTCTAATTCTAATTCTAATTCTAATTCACATTCTAATTATCGATAGACAATCAATCTAAATACGGAATTCTATATTTCTATTAAATTTTAACTTCAAAACTAATACAACTTATTTCTTAAAGAGAGATTCAGAAATCCGCAAATTCACCAATCCGCACATCAATTAATCAATCTTTATAAATTTCGCATTAGCTACAGGATGCGTTTCAGAAAATACACGCACCATATAAGTTCCTAACGGAAAGGAACCTACTTCAGATAATGGAATCGTCACAATTCCTTCATTAATTTCTGTTGAGCCAGCTAACATGGTTTTACCGGTCAAATCTGTAATCTGAAATTCTACCGAACGATTAGTAAAGTCGCTCATTCTTAAGTATAACGTTCCAGCTACTGGATTTGGAAAGAGTTCTATTTTTTCACTCTTAATTTCTACTTTGACAATATCACTGTAGTTAGTCGTTCCATCAAAATCAACTTGCTTAAGACGATAATAGTTGATTCCATTAATTGGATTTTTATCACTTGTTTGATAATGACGGGCTAGGGTAGTCGTACCCGCACCTTTGATGGTTGCTAAATAATCGAAGTTACGACCATCGACTGATCTTTCTACTTCGAAATAGTCATTGTTTTTTTCGCTAGCAGTGGTCCACGAAAGTGCTACCTGCTCTGCTTTTGCTTTGGCAGTAAAAGAAATTAACTCAACAGGTAGAACCGTTTGTAATTCAAACGCACCCATATCAATATCTTGAATAATTCTTGGATTACCTGAATAATCATCTGCAATGGAACCAGGAAGAAAGCCGTTATCTCCAGCGTTAATCGCATCCGAAGCAGTCGTAAGATCAAAATTCCCCATGGTAGCATCTACAAAAACAGGATCGCTATTGAATAAAGAACTACCATCACAATCGAGTGTTTCGTTTGGACCGTTGATTCCTAAATCTGAACAGTCCGATTCTGCAAAAAGACAATTTCTAAGTAAGATGGTTGGAGATGCAGTTCCAGAACCACTCATGTTAAATATGTCATTAAAGCCTGCTTGATTTTCTGAAAAGATAGAATTATAAATATTGGTTTCTCCTGTAGAACTGGAAGACTCATTTTGATAAACAGCACCACCGACGTTTGCTGTATTTTTATAAAAAGTACTATTGATGATATCGGTAATTCCTGTTCCTCCATCGGAGGTCAAACTATAAATAGCTCCGGCAGAAGAGAAAGAAGTATTCTCATCAAAAATAGTATTGATGATTTGTAGATAAGCATTACTACTACTATTCTTTACAAAAGTATAAGTGGCACCGCCTACACTACTTGGATCTACTGCTCGGTTTTTAGTAAAACGATTTGACTCAAGGTAAACCGTAATATCACCTCCATTGGCACCATTATAAATAGCACCTCCAAAGTGTGCCGCATTATTATCAAATAAAGATTCAATAATAGATAGTGTACTAGCTTCGTCACTTCCATTCGCAGCTACATATAATGCACCACCACTATTATTTGCGGTGTTATTGATAAATTCACTTTTAAAAATACTAATGGTACTATTTCCATCACTATATAAAGCTCCTCCTTGTTCGAGTGCATAATTATCTCTGATCGTAAGAAAAGATAGGCTTGGAGAAGAGATGGCAGTTGAACTACTATGGTCATTAAAAAATCCACCACCACTTTTTTGTTCTTGTAGTGCCGCAACGCCTTGATCCGCATTTCCTTTTTCAATAATGAAACCGCTTATTTGAGTATCACTACTTGCATCAAGTGTATAAACGACGGTATATGCATTATCACTAAAAACGCCACTTGCTCCAATATCTCCACTTAAGATAGTGGTTGAATTAGCTGGATCCCAACCTGCTAAAGATGTTTCTGTTCCAATAAATCCTCCATATAGTTTTACACCACTTGGAACTTGAAAAGAGATATTTCGATCCGTTCCACTAGTAGGAAGATAAGTCCCATTTTTTACCCAGATTTCGTCTCCGGAAACAGCAGTTGATAAAGCATCTTGTAAATCTTCATAGGCGGTTGCCCAAGATGTTCCAGTTCCTCCTGTTTGACTAGCGTCAACATAAATAGTGGCTCCTGATAATGAAGAATAGGTTAAGAAAGAAATGACAAATAAAAGGGAGTTTCTAAGCGTGGTATAGGCTAAAAACATATCTGAAAATTTAGGTTTTTTCGGTAGGTTAAACCGAATAATCTTGTGTGTTTAAAAAAAGGTTTTCCTAAGTCTTAAAGTTTTGGCGGGGAAGTGGGAAGAGTTGTAAGAGAACTAAAGTGTAAGTGTAAGAGATTCGATACAAAGATAGGTGGATCAAAGGCCGAATGATATACCCTAGAAATGGTATATTTTGTTATTAGTTAAATAATAATTTATAAGTTATTGAAAATTAGGTTTTTAAAACTTGAAATCTCCTGCTTCTGGAACTTTACTGGCTGCATAAAATAGAATCCGATTTAATTTCCAGTTTGATTTTTCCATTTTCCATACTTGCAATAGGTCTTGTGAATAGATAATTTCGCCATTTTCATTAATAATCATCCAATCTAATTCGACTGTAGCTACGGTTGGGCCACTGATTATTTCAATAATTTTTGCCTTAATCTGGTGATCTTGTTGTTCAAATCCGTTTTGAATACGCTTTAATAATTGTTTTTTAGGTAGATCGAAAATAGGAGCATAGCTTTTAAAATCTTCCCCATAGAGCAATTCTAGTGTCTTAATATCTTCCGTATTCATGGCCTTTATATAGGTTTCTACGGTAGAAAGTACCGTAGCTTTACTATTTTTTTTAGCAAGGCGTGTACTATTACAACCAGCGGAGAGGATCATTATCGATCCTAAAAGTAAATGGACTAAATAGAATTTATACCTTTGTGATATCATTGAAGTGGTATTATGATTATTAAATGTGAACTAAGTAGATGAAGTATAACTGAAATCCTAGATATTCATGGAGAAAATACTTTAAAAAATGCTCCTGGCTCCTAGCTTCTGGCCCTCTTTAATCGCGCCTGCCTGCCGGAATGGCAGGTTTGAAGAGGGCCAGAAGCCAGAAGCAAATAGCTAGGACCAAGAAGCAATTATATCCCAACCTTAAAAGGAAGATGATATTTATTTATTCTCAACCGTAATTCACAAAATATAGTTTAAACTATGAAAATACTTACCTTTTTCTTAAAAATAATTAAGTGGATATTTCTTTTAGTAATTCTACCAACCCTTATATATTTGGGATTGGCGGCACTACTTTCTTATTGGGGAACAAATCCTAAAAAACTTGACTGCTCCGCAGATCAAGTGATCTATATTTCCTCAAATGGAATGCATATCGATCTTATCATGCCGACGGAAATGCTTCCTGTAGATTTCCTAACGCATCTTTCACCAAAAGAGACGACCGCCTACTATGCCATCGGGTGGGGTGACAAAGGTTTCTATCTAGACACACCATCTTGGGCAGAACTTAAAGCTTCTACCGCAATGAAAGCCATGCTGATCAATAGTTCTACTGCCATGCATGTAACTCAATTTAAAACCTTACAACCTCATTGGGTTCCAATTGCTGTTTGTAAAGAACAAATTTCTTTGCTAAATCAACATATTATATCCACTTTTCAAACCAATGCTGCGGGTAATCCTATGGAAATCGTCGGTGCAGGATATACACCAGATGACCGATTTTATGAAGCGCATGGAAATTATAATGGAAAAAAGACTTGTAATATTTGGGTAAACCAAGGACTAAAAAAAGCGGCTATCAAAACATCCCGGTGGTCTCCTTTCGTCTTTGGAATATTACATCACGCCGAAGAACAAGCCAGTGCTTTAAACTTAAAATAGTCTTTTAGTTAATGGTAGGGTAATTCTTAGATAAGTGAGCGTTTTTTGCTAGTTGGCTGGTTTGCCTGTTGGCCAGTTAGCTTCCCTTTATCGCATTTTACGTCAGATGGAAGCTAACTAGCCAACCAGCAAACAGGCTAATTAGCAAAACTTCATTGTTCACTCATTTCCAAATTAAAAAATTACTGAACTATTGATGATAAAATTTCTCTATAAAAAATCCACATCCACTCCATAAGGATAATTCATCAGATAATCGATGGCTTTTTCCAGACTATATTGGTGAAAAACAAAATTATAAAGCATTTCTGTAATGGGTGCGTGGAGTTTATAATGCAATCTTAGTTGTTCCATAATCGCAATGGTACGAACACCTTCCGCAACTTCCGGCATCGTACTAATAATCTCTTCTAGTGTTTCTCCTTTTGCCATTCGCATTCCAAAAGTATAATTTCTACTTTTTTCACTAGTAGCAGTAGCGACTAAATCACCAATTCCTGCTGTACCGATAAACGCTTTGGTATCTGCACCCATCGCTTTTCCAAAATAAACCATCTCCATCAAACCTCGAGTAATTAGCATCGCCTGTAGATTTTTTCCAAATCCATAACCATCTAAGGCACCTGCGCCTAGCGCAATAGCATTCTTCAATGCACCCGCAAGCTCCGCACCTAACATCTCAAAACTACCAAAAACATGGAATCGCTTGCTGTTTAAAACTCGTCGAGCTGACTTGATGACTTCCGTAAACTTACTCGCAATAACGGTCGCGGTAGGCTGTCCATCCATTATTTCTCTCGCAAGATTAGGCCCAGATAGACATCCAATTCGAACCACAACACTCTCTTTCAAAATTACCTGACTCATCGTATGAACATCCGATCGATCAATTTTTAAATTGATAATATCCGATTCGTCTAGACCATTAAGATCAAATCCTTTTGTTCCATGAATCAAAATATGAGAAGGTTTGAGAAAAGGGGAGAGACTTTGCATCATATTCCGAAAATTGGCAGAAGGCACAATTAGGAAAATCAACGTGGCCGCTTCCGCTACAGCTTGTAGATTGGCGGTCGCTGTAATATTATCAGAAAGCTTTACTCCTAGATGATCGTGGGTATCATTGATGTTTTGGACAGTTGCCTCCTTCCGCGAAAAAAGCAAAACATCCGTATTGATCGCCAACAAATTGGCAATAGCGGTACCAAAGCTACCAGCTCCAATTACACCAACTGGTTTACGTTTTATTTCAGGAAGGTCTGCCAAAATCAGGTTTCTTTAGATTTATATGAGAATCAGGGATTGAAAATAAGTACATGAATTAAAGCATCATCATCTTCCAAATGAGTTTAGGATTATATTGGCAAAAAGCATATTCCAAGCCTCCTTTGATCTTTAACAAGAAATTTAACTCCTGATTCAAATTATATATAAGGTCAAAACAACTGCTGTGTTTAAGTTGTTTATTCAACTTTATTGAGTCCTGCAAAGTTAAGCTTTTAAGCGAGAGCTCATGCTTTAAAAAGCCTTTTTTCTCATCAAGTCAGCAATCTATGCGATATTTTCTTGTATTGTTTTTATTTATTTTAACCGAAAGTTTCTTGATTGCACAAGTCCTTCCAGAACAGCCACTCTCTGGGCCTGGAGGTCAAAATTATCTTCATAATGATATTCGAGTGACAGATCGAGCAGATAAGGCAGATGGCTTTTGGATATTTGAACCTGCCAGCCCAACCCTAGATAGTGCCCATGTAGTCGTTTTTTTACATGGATATGGAGCCATTAATCCCATGATTTATGGAGGTTGGATAGAACATTTGGTAAAAAAAGGCAACATCGTTATTTATCCGCGTTATCAAAAGCGGATTTTTCCTCCAGGTACCAAACGTTTTGCAAATCGAGCAATTAAAGGAATTCATCGTGCTTTGGATACCCTTCGGAAGGGGAACCATCCTTTTCCGATTACCCGTCATTTTAGTATCGCAGGTCATTCTTATGGCGGAGCCTTAGCGGCCAATCTCTCTGCCAATTACCAGAAATACAACTTGCCAAAGCCCGTGGCAGTCTTACTTTGCTCTCCTGGAACTGGCCCTTTCAAAGGAGCAGTACTGGATTCATATGAGGATATTCCTAAAGAGACCAAATTGTTAATCATGATTAGCGAAAAAGACAAAACTGTAGGGGATAAGCTTGGAAAAAAGGTATTTGCTACCGCTAAGAATACACCCGAAAAATATTTAATTGAACAGCTCCAAGATCGTCGATTTAAGGATCTGAATATCAGAGCAGGCCATAACGAGAGTTATAGTTTTGATAAAAGGTTGGATTATGGGAAAAAATCCATTGTTACCCGCCGTGCTGCTAAGGTGAGTAGAAGAGATGCAGTAGATTATTTTGGATATTGGAAATTGCTCGATGCACTTCATAATTGTACCCGAAATGGACACGACTGTGATTATGCTACGGGCAATACCTTTGAGCAAGGATTTATGGGATATTGGAGTGATGGAATGCTTGTTAAACCCTTAAAAATCAAATAATTAATATTCTTAATATATATAAAAAAAGATAATTTTCTTTGCAAAAGTTATCCTAGTCTGAGATATTTCTTTATATTTGACACGAACTACCTTGAGAAAACGCAAAAACAAACGGCCTTTGGTGCCATTTGAAAACAAACATATTGCGTCACATTTTAATACAGATTATGGTAGATTCAAGTCCAAAAAAGCCTTTGTTTGAGGGAAATTATCCTTCAAATACAGAAAGTCTATTTTTTGAATTCGCTTTTGAACCAACACCTTTCGGCTTTACTCCTCAACCAGACTTAATTACTACTGCTCCTTTAGCTAAAGCTAAACGAAAATCCTTTTTTCTTAATGCCTCTAGACTAGCATTTGGAGTATTGATTACCGCTCTATTAATGAGTTCAGGTATCCTTAATAATAAATTATTCATTGGATCTTCTGGAACTCAATCTTCCTTAGGATGGATTCCTTCTTGGTCGGAAGATGCACCAACAAATGCCAATAATACAGCCATTGCTGTGGTTTCCAATAATAAGCTTACTGAGTATAATACTGAAAATCAAGAAAATACTGCTTTTGCTCCAACAGAAGAAACAGAATCAGGTACTGATTTAATAACTCCAACTCCAACTGCAACTGCAACTCCAACTGAGAAGGTGGAATCAGGAACAGAACCAAAAGAAATGACCACTGAAGGTGCAATACCTGCTAGGCCAATGATCAAAAAGCCAGTTAGCCGAGAAGATATCAAATTATCAGAACCAGTTGTAAATCAAGCAACAGCAGGGACCAATAAATTGGAAATAACCAGCGAAGCTTTTCATGCCGTAAATGCAAAATCTGCGCTCGATGGAAAGAAGGTCTTTATCAAATTTGGTGCTAGATGGTGCTTGCCTTGTAAGATGATGGAATCCAATGTTTTTCCTGACCCTGTAATTCGACAAGCTTTAGAAGAAAATTACCATGTGTTGGACGTAGATGTTGATAATATTGATGGCATCAACTTACGCCAAATGTATAAGGTGGAAGCCCTTCCTAGTTTTATCATTTTAGATAAACATCAAAACATCGTCGGAAGACATGAAGGAGCAAAAAGAATTGATGAGTTGCGAAGCATTCTAGGTTCGGTTACTCCTTAAATTGGATATTGAATATTCAATTTTTGTGAAGACAAATTGCTTTTGCTTTTGAAAAAAAGATCAATACTAAAAAGGCCCGATACACTTTAAATTGTATCGGACTTTTTTGTTTTAGAAACACTCCCCGCCGGCTTTACTTTTTTTGGAGGTACCCTAAAATTTTTGATAAATAGAAGGTTCTAAACATAATAGTGGGAAACCAGCTTTTAGGGCAAACGGAGGTTGGAGTTATTTATTCATACGAATCAGGAGTTAAATATCCCAAATTCAATTGGAAGATGATGTTTCTTTAACTCATATATTTATTTCCAACCCCTGATTCGCATTATTCCTTTTTTTCCACTGTATCTTTTGAATATTCTGATAACCATTCCCCACTTTCAGCATATGGCGAACGCTTCGCTAATTTAAAAAAGCCTAGCATACTTTTAATTGGGCCTTGATCTGCGGCCAAATTAACCAACCAATTTGGAATAGAACCACCCGGTGTACTCTGTAAAAAATATTCTAGATGTGTTTGATTTGGCGAAACAGGCGTAATAATCCATTGATTAAAATGGGTCGGAACCCGTACAAACCCAGCACGTTCAGGACCAAAATCCGCAACACCAGTAGAAGTAGAGGTAATAACACCAGTTTCGGGATGAATCGTGGTGATGGTATGTGTATATAAATCCCGATCGCTAAAAGGCCACGGAAAATCTATTTGGTAGTAATCTACCGTATTTAAAATAGAAGTTGATTCTATTGGACCGGCATAACTACATTTATATACCCATTCTGGATAAGATTCGGTATTCATCAATAAAGACATGATCGAATTCACAGAAACCTCGACATCCATGATGATTTTTAGGGCTTTTAAGTTAGAATCGGCGATATCTCGAGTATATACCTTTATGCCTTTGGTCTCTTTTTTAAATTCCCATTGATGTTCTTGCCCAAAACTCTCTGAGGCAGTGAGCAAGGAAAAAATGGTCAAGATTAGAATGGAAATTTTTTTCATATGACGAAAGACGTACTAAAAAGGGAAATACCCTAATTTGAAATAATCTATTAACTCCATTTTAACTTTGAGGGGACTTAGCTACAATGCTTTTGTTACAATAATAGTTTAAAACTATGACAATTTTTGTTAAAATAATGGCCCTAAAAATAGTATTTTGCGACCAAATTATTCACCATGCAAGCTTACCAGCAGTTACTTCAACATATTCTCGATCACGGGAATAATAAAACAGACCGTACCGGTACTGGAACCAAAAGCGTTTTTGGCTATCAAATGCGTTTTGATCTCAATGACGGATTTCCATTGATTACCACCAAAAAACTACACCTTAAGTCTATTATCCACGAACTATTATGGTTCCTAAATGGAGATACCAATATTAAGTATCTGACGGATAATGGTGTAAAGATTTGGAATGGTTGGGCAGATGAAAATGGGGATCTCGGTCCCGTCTATGGCAAGCAATGGCGAAGCTGGCAAACCCCAGACGGAAAAACCATTGATCAAATCAAAGATGTGGTGGAGCTGATCAAAAATAATCCTGATTCTCGTAGAATGATTGTCAATGCTTGGAATGTAGGAGAACTGCCTGAAATGGCACTCAGCCCTTGTCACTGTCTTTTTCAATTCTACGTCAATGATGGCAAACTATCCTGCCAGCTTTATCAACGTTCTGCAGATACTTTTCTAGGAGTGCCTTTTAATATCGCTTCTTATGCTTTATTAACGATGATGTTGGCGCAAGTTACTGGACTTCAAGCTGGAGAATTTGTCCATACTTTTGGAGATGCTCATTTATATAATAATCATTTAGAACAAGCGCAACTACAGCTTACTCGCCAGCCACGTCCGTTACCAAAGATGCTGATTAATCCGAAGGTGACCTCGATTTTTGATTTTAAATATGAAGATTTCGAATTAATTTCCTACGACCCATATCCTCATATCAAAGCTGCTGTATCCATATAAAATGAAAAAAAAACCAGACGGTCATACTGACGCTGAGATACTGGAAATGTTGAAAAACAACCGTTCCGAAGCAATAGACTTGCTCTTTCGTCGACATTATCGTTTCGTTTGTCAAGCGGCCTATCGAGTACTGCCAGATGGACATTTAATCGAAGATATGGCCCAAGATGTATTTTTTGAATTATGGAAAAAAAGAGAAACACTCAATATTACAACCTCCGTTAGAGCTTACCTTAAAAGAGCGGTGATCAATAAAACCCTAAATTATATTCGAGGTCAAAGAATGAAATTTTCAGACGTAGAAGATCACGGACATGAAATGGGAATGCCGGCCACCGCTTTGATGGATTTACAAAATGAGGAATTAACTGCTGTTTTGCACAAGGCCATTGATGATCTCCCAGAAAGGTGTCGAATCGTTTTTACCCTTAGTCGTTTCGAAGGGTTTTCTTATCAGCAAATTGCCACAGAGTTAGATATCTCTACCAAAACTGTCGAAAATCAAATATCTAAAGCTTTAAAGTTACTTCGAATCGCCCTAGAAAAATACCGTAGTCGGTAGGCTAATTTATTTATATTTCGATGTTCGTTTACAGCTACTTCTCGGCAGGTAAACCTTCTGCTGTAGATACCAAGTTGTTAGTTTACAGCTACCTTTCGGTAGGTAAACCTCCTGCTGTAGACCTGCCTACCTGCGGTGTAGTTTACCCACAAATTATCAATAATTTGTAAATTATTCTAAAAAGTTAGAATGATAGCATTTAATAATCTGACAAAAGCCCAAAGCCAATTTTTCGATTTTGGTGATAAACGCTTAAATATTCGCGCGCAAAAATGTGTAGAAACCTTAATAAAGAGCGATCTTAGGTCTGGATTTCCGAGTATTTTTGAAGATCAATACGAACTAAAAGGATTTTACAGATTAATGAATAACGATAAGGTTACACCGAAGAAGATTACCCAGGGAATGAATACTGGATTAAAGTCAGTTCTGGGCGAACGATCCGCTAAATCGGATGGGCCTCAAGTTTATTATCAATATCAGGACACAACATTTGGGTCTTATTTGAGTCGTAAAAAGTTAGATTTGGGATATTTGGAAAATATAGATGACAATGGAGTTGTTGTTCATACTTCGATAGTTACAGACGATTTTTTTGTGCCTATAGGAATTGGTTGGCAAAAGCAAATTCTAAGAGACCGAAAGAAATATCAAAAAGCACATGATCGAAAAAAGAGAGCGTTTGAAGATAAGGAATCCTATAAGTGGGTGGAGTCGATGGAATGGTCGATTGAAGCCCAAAAGGAATTGAATATTAAGGTGATTCATGTTGCAGATCGAGAAGGAGATATGAATGAATTGTTTAAATATGCTTTTGACAATGATCTTAATTTTATGGTACGAGCCAGACATGATCGGACTATATCCGAATCAAATGATCAAAAAAAGTTATGGGCCCATCTGAGCACTCAAAAACCAAAAGCAGTAATTAAAAGAGAATTACTGGATTCAAGAGGGAATAAATATGTAGCAAATTGTGATTTATACTGGGCTGAAATCCAGCCTAAAGGTCATGGAAACAAGTTGCAGGTAGTGTATTTACGTCAAAAAGATAATTTGCAATCTGAGCAAGGAGCGCAATGGGCAATCTATACGAATTTGCCAGTTACAAATGAAGATCAAGCGATTAAGATTTTTGATGTGTACACACATAGGTGGCGAACTTGTGAGGATTTTCATAAATGTTTGAAGACAGGTTGTAGTATGGAAAAACGACAATTTGATTCCCCTCACGCCATGACAAATTGTATTGCTATGCTGAGTCTGACAGCATTACATTTGTTACGGATGAGACATTTAACTAGTTTGAATGATCAACCAATTACAGAAATTTTAAATACCCAAGAAATAAAGTTTGCCAAAATTCTGGCTGATAAGTATTTAAAACCGGTAGATTACAAAGAGTGTACTCCTAATACTGTACTGTGGTTAGTTTTAATTTTAGGGAGGATGGGAGGTCATCAAGGTATACGACAAAAAGGATTACCCGGCTGGCAAACACTTTGGTTGGGCTGGTCAAAATTTAAAAAAATGATGGAGGGCATTGTGCTGTCAAATAATTTTTTTAATACCACGTAAAAAGATATGGGTAAACTACACCTGC
>CALGJS010000438.1 GCA_937927835.1 uncultured Saprospiraceae bacterium
TGTGATGACAATGATCCTACCATACCAGCAACGGTTGGTTCTACCTGTGATGATGGTAATAGTGATACAGAAAATGATATTATTCTTGCAGACGGGTGCACCTGTGAAGGTACCATCATTACTAGTACGGACTGTAATATCTCCGTTAGCTCTGCTAACGGTTCGATTACCATCACCGGACTAACCAACGCAGAAAACACTAAACTATACGACAGCAGTATTTCTTCTGTTTGGAGATGTAACCCATGGAACGGCTCTCCTTGTAGCAACTCTGAAACCATTACCGATTTAAATGTTGGGGAAACCTACTTTGTCGGGGTAAACTCTGATGTTTGTCAAGAATGGATTCCGATCGTAGTCGTAGGAGGAACCAACAACGAAGGTCTTGCCATCAGTTGCCCAGAAGATTTGTCCGTCCAAGCAAACTCAAACAATTTGGTCACCCTAACCTGGCCAGTTCCTACAGCAACTACCGACTGTCCAACCGGAACCACAACTATTACTCAGATCAGCGGACCTCCTTTAGGAACTCAATTTTTGTCAAACAATAGTACTTATACCATTGAATATGAAGCCACCGACGAATGCGGAAATAGTACTACCTGTTCTTTTGAGGTAACAGAAGAAAGTTTCTATGCAACGGTAGAATTTACAAACTGTCCTGCTGATATTTCCCTAGAAGCAACCTCTTCAACAGGTGCTATAGCCACTTGGAACGAACCAGTTGTCGATACCAATTGCCCGGGTGGAGCCACAATCAATCAGGTGGTAGGCCCATCCAGCGGAAGTATATTCCCAATTGGAACAACCGAAGTTGTTTTTCAGGCACAGACCAGCGGATGTAATGCCAGTACTGCTTGTGTATTCAATGTCATCGTGACAGAACCGAATAATACCACTTGTAATATCTCCGTTAGTTCTGCTAATGGTTCGATCACTATCACCGGACTAACCAGCGCAGAAAACACTAAACTATACGACAGCAGTATTTCTTCTGTTTGGAGATGTAATCCATGGACGGGTTCTCCTTGTAGCAATTCTGAAACCATTAGCGATTTAAATATTGGGGAAACCTATTTTGTCGGGGTGAACTCTGACGTTTGTCAAGAGTGGATTCCGATTGTAGTCTTAGGAGGAAATAATAACGAAGGTATTACCATCAATTGCCCAGAAAATTTGTCCGTCCAAGCAAACTCAAACAATTTAGTTACCCTAACCTGGCCAATTCCAACGGCAACTACAGATTGTCCAACCGGAACTACCACTATTACCCAGGTCAGCGGACCTCCTTTAGGAACTCAATTTTTGTCAAACAATAGTACCTATACCATTGAATATGAAGCCACCGACGAATGCGGAAATAGTACTACCTGCTCTTTTGAGATAACAGAAGAAAGTTTTTATGCAACAGTCGAATTTACAAATTGTCCTGCTGATATTTCCCTAGAAGCAACCTCTTCAACAGGTGCTCTGGTCGCTTGGAACGAACCAGTCGTAAATACCAATTGTCCGGGTGGAGCGACCATCAGTCAAATTGTAGGTCTGTCCAATGGAAGTTTATTTCCGATTGGAACAACCGAAGTGGTCCTGCGAGCACAGGCTAGCGGATGTAATGCCACTACCACTTGTGTATTTAATGTCACTGTAACGGAACCTAATAACACAGCTTGTAATATCTCCGTTAGTTCTGCTAATGGTTCGATCACCATCACCGGACTAACCAGCGCAGAAAATACCAAACTATACGACAACAATATTTCTTCTGTCTGGAGATGTAACCCATGGTCGGGTTCTCCTTGTAGCAACTCTGAAACCATTACTGGCTTAAATGTTGGGGAAACCTATTTTGTCGGGGTGAACTCTGATGTTTGTGAAGAGTGGATTCCAATCGTAGTCATAGGAGGAAATAACAACGAAGGTATTACCATCGACTGCCCAGAGGATTTGACGCTAGATCCAGTTCCAGGTAATTTAGTAATATTAGACTGGCCAATTCCAACAGCCGTTTCTAATTGTTCTACGGGTACTACAAGTATTACTCAGGTAGGTGGACCAACATTAGGAACTGAAATTATGGCCGATAATAGCAGCTATACCATCGAATATGAAGCAACGGACGACTGTGGAAATAGTGCTACTTGTGTGTTCAATATATTTACAACAGAATTCAATGATGGATCCTGTAACGTTTCGGTTAGTTCTGCTAATGGTTCCATTACAATTACCGGTTTAACCAGCGTAGAAAATACTAAACTGTTTGACAGTAGTATTACGTCTGTTTGGAAATGTAATCCTTGGATTGGTAGTCCTTGTAGTAACTCAGAGACGATTACTGGGTTAAATATTGGAGAGACTTACTTTGTAAGTGTTAACTCCGATGCTTGTGAAGAATGGATTCCGGTAGTGGTAGAAAGTAGTTCTTCTCTGGACGGATCAAATCTTCCAATAGGAAGTACCTCCGAAGCTGGTGAGCGAAATCTTACCTCTTTTGATCAAAAAGTAAGTAGCCAACAACAAGAAATAACCATTAATAAACTGTATCCATTACCAGCTACAGATCAGATATCAGTAGACATTTCTTCACTGGAAGATAAAGCGTTGAAGGCAACTATTTATAATTCAAGAGGAGGAGTGGTCAGTCAGGAAATGATTCATTTAAATAATGGAAGGAATATTATTTCATTTGACATACAGAACTTACCTACTGGATTTTATCAGATACTATTCAGCACTAAGAATGGTCATCTTCCAGTACGATTTATTAAACAGAAGTTATAAACCATTAGATAAATAACTATTAGCAGCATCCCGGATTTTGAGTTTATTCAAAATCCGGGATTTTTTTAAATTGATTACAATAAATCATCCAGTACTATTTCCGCTTCAACAATTTCATTTGCATAAGCGTTTTTCTTAATACCATGATTGGTGATGAAGGTTAGAAAAACTTGTTTCCGGGTGTTTGTATACTCTATGAATCGTTGTCGCCGCTCCAGTAGTTTCTGATAATAATCTTTTTGTATACTAAAGACCGTGCTATAGAATTTAATCTCACAAAGATTGATTGCATCGTCCTTTCGATCAATAATTAAGTCTATCTGAAATCCAGCATTTCCTTTATGCTCTTTGATCTTTAATGCAGAAATCTCTGTGTAAACAGCGCTGATCCCGAGAGCCGATTTTATTTTTTGTACATGTTTTAGACAAAGCGTTTCAAAGGCAAATCCAGACCAGATTTTATAAGACTGAGATTGCGCCAACTGTTGCCAAATACCCGGTGTGTACTTTTGGTTTGGCTTAATAAAGCGATGATAAAAAACTGAATACTCATCTGACACTCTATACAATAATCCTTTTTTCTTTTTTCCGTAAGCATTGTGTTCCATAATAAAATCAGATAAAAGTAACTCCTCTAGTGCCCGCTGAAAACTTCCCGTATTGTTTATCTTTAATTCTTTTAAGACTTGTTGCCGGGTAATCCCATTATGGTGTTTTGCCAGTACTGCAACTATCGCCTGATGTAGGTCTGCGTTACTAAATAAAGCTTGGTAAAGATTTTGGTATTCGTTACGTAATAATCCATTGGGCATAAAGCAAAGTCTCTCAATTGCACTGGCAAACGTTTCTCCCTTTTTCAATCCGTCCAGATAAAAAGGAATACCACCCAAAGTCATATATATTTTGGTTAATTCCTGTGGGGTCATCCGCAGACCTTTAGAAATCAAAAACGCATTGGTCTCGGAAAGCGTGAAGGGATGTAAGTGAATTTTTTCGGTTACCCGATTGTGTAATCCACCAGGATCATTTATGATTTTTTTGGTAATCCAGGATGTAGCAGATCCACAAATGACTAAAACAAAATGAGATTCTTTCGATAAATAGTCATTCCAGAAATGTGCTAATAGTTGAATAAATCCTGATCGGGCAGTATAAACCCAAGGTAATTCATCAATAAAAATAATCTGCTTCTTAGTAATATCCAGATTTTTTAAATATGCTTTCAATTGTAAAAAAGCCATCTGCCAATTCCTGGGTGTCTCTGGGTTATAAGAACCATCATACTCAGATAACTTAATAGCAAAATTTGTCAATTGCGTTGAGGTATTCCCCTTTTGGATACCTGTCATACTAAAACAGTAATGTTCTTTCAATAACGTATCAATCAAAAAAGTCTTTCCAACTCTTCTACGTCCCGTCACTGCCAAAAACTCAGATTTATTGGAACCTAATAACGCTTTAATACGAATAATTTCTTCTTTTCTTCCAATCATTTTAAGACCTAATTTCAGAATCATCAATAAAGATAATACCAAATATAGCGCTATATTTGGTATTATCTGCCTTTTTTAGGTACATAATACCAAATATAGAATGTCTCAGACAGGGATTTACAGAAAACAAGGCTTTTGCTTCAGAGGCAAAGCCATGCCTTATCTCTACCGTCGTACCATCTCCACGTGTTCAATTCCATCTTCCATATACAGGTCGCTCGCATTCACAAACCCAAAGCTTTTATAAAATTCATTCAGATAAGTTTGTGCACCAATGCGAATCGGTTCATCTGGAAAACGTCGATCCATTTCTTCCAGAGACCTGCTCATTAATTCCTTACCAAGACCGGAACCACGGTGTGCCGGACTCGTACAAATTCTGCCTACTGAAGGTTCTTTAAAAGTAATTCCCGCCGGAAAAATTCGGGCACAGGCGATAATTTCTCCATCTATTTCACAAAAAACATGTTGACAGTTGTCGTAATCTTTTCCATCCATATCCTGAAAAATACAGGTTTGTTCGACGACAAAAACTTCCGTTCGTAATTGTAGAATACCATAGAGTTCCCGATTACTTAACTCTTCGAATGATTTTAAATGCCATTGTTTTGTTTTGTCGTTCATCCTTTTCTAGCTTAAATATTTTCCAACAATTGGCATTCTTCTTCCCATTCCAAAAGCCTTGGAAGATACCCGGAGTACCGGAGCAGTTTGGTATCTTTTAAACTCGTTGATATTTACCAATCTAAGAATCCGTCGAACTAATTTTTCGTCAAATCCCATTTTGATAATTTCTTTGGGCCCTTTTCTTTTTTCAATATATTGGTATAAAACCTCATCCAGAATATCGTAGTCCGGTAAACTATCAGAATCCTTTTGATTGGGTCGCAACTCGGCACTCGGCGGTTTGGTAATCGTATTTTCGGGAATAACTTCCCCGTCTTTGTTCATATAGCGGGCCAGTTCAAAAACCTCCGTTTTATAAACATCTCCGATCACGGAAAGTCCACCGCACATATCACCGTAAAGCGTTCCGTAACCAACTGCAGCTTCACTTTTATTGGAAGTATTTAACACAATATGCCCGAATTTATTAGACAATGCCATCAACAACATTCCCCGGGAACGAGCCTGTAGATTTTCCTCTGCGATGTTAAATGGTAAGCCTTTAAATTGTGGTTTTAAAGTTTTTAAATAACTGTCGTATATTTTTTTAATATTGATAACATCATATTCAATACCCATATTTTCTGCCAGTTCTTTGGCATCGTTGACACTATGATCGGAAGAATACTGAGAAGGCATTAACACTACACGCACGTTTTCTTTTCCCAGTGCCCGGACGGCAAGTACCGCTGTCACCGCAGAATCAATTCCACCGGACAAACCTAAAATCGCTTTCTTAAATCCTAATTTTCCAAAATAGTCTTTGACACCTAACACCAACGCATCGTGAATCAACTGCATCTTATCCTTTGCTTGTGGACGGCTTTTTTTATTATTCATGACCGCTTCCAGATCATAGGTCCGTACGGCTTCTTCGAAGTAAGGAAATTCATCGTGTAACTTACCGTTAGCGGACATGACGATGGAGCCACCATCAAAAATCAACTCTGTTTGTGCACCGACGTGATTTACATAAAACATAGGGATTCCGTAACGCTTAATATTTGCACGTACTACTTTGATACGACTTTTTGCCTGGGTAAAACTAAAAGGAGAAGCCGAGACATTTAAAATAAAATCGGGCTTTTGGGGCATCATTTCGTCCATTGGGCAAACGGTGTAAAGTGGATTCTTATTCCCAATATTCCAGATGTCTTCACAGACGGTCAGCGCGATTCGTTTTCCTTTATATCTTACAATTTTAAACTCATTACCTGGTTCAAAATAACGGTATTCATCAAAGACATCATAAGTAGGCAATAATGCTTTATGTGCTATATGCTTAATCTTTCCATCTGCCAAAAAGTAAGCAGCATTGAATAAATCTTTTCCTTCTACTACAGGATTTCGGGCAGGAGAACCAACAACAATCGCAATTTTTTTAGCAGCTTTCGCTAAACGCTTAATTGCCTTTTCTGCTTGACGAATAAAATCATCAAATTCCAAAAAGTCTCGTGGTGGATAACCACAAGTTGCTAATTCACTAAAACAAATAATATCAGCACCATCTTCTTTGGCAGTCTTGACCGCTTCCAGCATCTTATCAACGTTACCAGTAAAATCTCCGATCAAAAAATTAAGTTGAGCAATAGTTATTTTCATGCGTGTTGAGTTGTTGAGTTGTTGAATCGTGTAAATTGCTAATATCATAATCCATCAACAATTAAAAACATGGTCGTAAAAATACAAGTACTATGGAGTTCTAACTAATAAATGAGTATTTATTTTAATTTCCTTTTTCATGAAAAGTCCCCGACTAATTGCATGAAGCAACCAATCGGGGACTTTATCCTAAATTTACTTTTCTTATATAATCGAAGGGAGCAAATAGGTAATGGCAAATAGCCAAAATCTTAAAATTATTCTCTTCCGGACATTTTCCAGATTTCTACCTGATAAATATCTTCCATAGCGATACCTGGATCTGGAAAATCAGGATTAGGTGATAATTCGTTTAAAAAGAAACCACCGTCAAAAGTCACCTTCGCTCCTTCTTTCTGGAAGTCTTTCTTCATATCATTAGGTACACCTACGATCGTACGACCTTCGTCCCTTGGATGTGGAAAAATCAATCCAAATTGACTGAAACAGTTTAGATAAAGTACCTCAGCTTTGATGTCTTGACCAGAAAAAACACAGTCACCATCACATTCGTTGGCTTTGGAACAGGAGGATAGCACCATTACGGCCATCAGTCCAAATAATAAAAGAGATTTGCTTAAATTTTTCATAACTTTTTTTTGTCGATTAAAGAATATTAAACTTGATCTTATTAAAATTAAAATCAAACCTAGAGTTTTAGTTGTTTAAATTTAACGGGAAAAATCGAGATAATAGTTTTTTTTTATTTTTTTTAACACTTTATCCTCATACTTCCACTCCACTTTCTTCCATATACCAAACAAGCCATCGTAATTCACTATAGCTACAATCCATTTTCATTTGGTTCATTTGACCAATCAGATCATTAAATCCATCGTATTTTGTTATCTGCTTTTTAGCGATAATCAACTCCTTTAGCCGCTGCTCAGGTAATAGTTCTGTAATCTTTATTTTTCCCGCTTTCAACCATTTGGTCATATGAGTTTCAATTGTTCCTGTAGCTAGGCTACGTTTCTCCGCAATCGCAGGAATTGATAATCCCTCCCGAAAAAATTCAAGCGTAATATCATACGTAGCTCCTTTCTTTTTGGTGGTTTGAATTCGGGCTGATTTCCAGTCGGGTAGATCTGTTTTTTGATGTTGTTTTTCAGCAGAACAAATTTTCTGATCAAAAAGACTAAGACCATAAAGCTGTTCAATTTTTCGCCAGAGTTCATCATAAAGTTTAACTGCCAGACTCAAATATTTTTTTACCTTTGCTTTATGTTGAATATCAGAGATATGTTTATGAAGTGGCTTAACCATTTTTTCAAATATCGTATTCGTAAAATAAACAATGGCCTTGTCCGATCGATCTAGTAAATGATCCAGCATTTTGTCATCAGTCATACTTTGTGCAGACCAACCTTGCAGATGTTTCTGAAATTCTTTTGACGTATCTTTTAATTTAAATAATGCATCATGAATTTCATCAAGTACGTTTGTGTATTCTTTCTTTTCTGAGAATCCACTTTTATCAACGTATTTTTTCCACTTCTGTAAATTAATTAATAAACTAAATAACTTAAACCGTCGCTGAATTCGGTACAATGCAAATGCTTTTTCCGCCATCGGCAGTCGCTCCGCAATAGTATTTGCTTCTGGAAAGCCTTCATAAAATCGTCGAATCCGCTGATCAATAATTACGTGTTTCGCCTTTATTTCACTGGTCATCACCAACCCTGCCAAGGTCGTACAACGACTCAATGCTACGTAAGTCTGACCTGCCGCAAAACTACTTTCTAAATCTAATTGAACGGCATCCAAGGTAAGTCCTTGACTCTTATGCACCGTTACAGCCCATGCCAATCGTACTGGAAATTGCGTAAATGAACCTACTACTTCCTGCTTAATATCACCGCTGTCTTCTGTTCCATATTTTATATTTTCCCAAGTAGCTTTTTCAATCCAACAAGTGGTTTTATCATCCTGAAATTTTACTTGTAATTTTTTTAATTCAGAATCATAATTCATCACTTCCGCTAACTTACCGTTGTAATAACGCTGCTCTCGATCATTTCGAATAAACATAATTTTAGCGCCTTTTTTCAAAACCATTCGCTCGGCTGCAGGATAAGTCCATTCATTAAATTTCCCTGATACTTTGGCTTCAAAAACTAGTTTAGGGTTTTTAATCGCTTCCAATTCTTTTTGGTTGACACGATCTGCTTTTCGGTTATGGGTGGTTAGTAAAATAGCATCGTTGGTTTCTTCTTCGTTAGAAACATGACGGGTATTTAGCAACGCCAAATCTTCTGGACGAGGCTTACCATCACGGATATTATTTAAAACATCTAAAAAGTCTTGATCTTTCTGTCGGTATACTTTTTTCAATTCTAATGGGATCATTTTTGCTTGTTTCCAAACCAAAGAATCGAAAAAATAAGGCGTTTTATAATAGTCTTTAAAAGCCGACCATTCTGCTTCATTTACCACCGGCGGCAATTGGTATAAATCACCTACCATCACCACTTGCACTTCGCCAAATGGTTGTGTACTTCCTCGCAAATAACGAAGCGTAAAATCAATGGCATCCAGCAAATCAGCTCGAACCATACTGATTTCATCAATCACCAACATCTCCAATTCTTGAATCAAGCGCCGCTTATCTTCACTAACTTTTAGATGTTGTTTTAATAAAGAACGAGTCGTATATCCTTCTCCCATAAAAGACCGATCGACGGGCAAAAAATTAGAAGGAGGTAATTGAAAAAAAGAATGGATCGTTACACCACCAGCGTTGATAGCCGCCACGCCAGTAGGTGCCACTACTACCGTATTTTTATCCGTAGCCTGAATGACTTCCTGCAATAAAGTGGTCTTACCAGAACCTGCTCGTCCAGTTAGAAATACATGCTCTTTTGTATTCAGTAGATACTGCTTCGCCAGATCGCGCTCCGTATTCTGTTCTACATTCATAATGAAAATTGTTGAGTTGTTGAATCGTTGAATCATTGAGTTGTTGAATCGTTGAATATATAACGAATAAAAAGACAGTACATTAAAAGATGTCAACAAACCAACGGTGTTACAAATTACAAAAACTAAATTAAAAAAATAATACTAAAATCAATATCGAATATCCAAGATCGAATATTCGATATTCCATTATCTATCCCGCCCAACCTTCACGGTCCAAACTTCGATAATTAATCGCTTCGGATAAATCCGCAATACTAATATCTTTTCGTCCCGAAAGATCAGCTGCCGTACGAGCTACTTTTAGGATTCGGTCGTAAGCACGGGCAGACAGCTGTAATCGTTCCATCGCCTGCTTAAGCAATTCCGTACCTTCTGGTTTCAACTGGCAAACATCTCTGACAATTCTCCCCGGCATCTGGGCATTACAATAAACCTCAGGGAACTTTTCAAACCGTTCTGCCTGTATTTGTCGCGCTTCTACGACACGCGCTGAAATTTCTTTACTAGTTACTTTTGATCGTTCATTACTACTAAGTTCATCATAGCTTACCGGCGTAACTTCTACATGCAAATCAATCCGATCCAAGAGCGGTCCGGATATTTTATTGACATAACGCTGAACCACGCCAGGACCACAAACACAATCTTTATCAGGATGATTATGATACCCGCAAGGACAAGGATTCATCGAAGCAATCAACATAAAACTCGCTGGATAATCTACCGTTACCCGAGCTCGAGAAATGGTGATACGTCTTTCTTCCATCGGTTGCCGTAATACCTCTAACACCGTGCGTTTAAACTCTGGTAATTCATCCAAAAAAAGTACACCATTATGTGCCAAAGAAATTTCACCTGGAGAAGGATTAGAGCCTCCCCCTACTAATCCAACATCACTGATCGTATGATGCGGTGAGCGATAAGGACGAGTAGCAATAAGTGCAGTATTATCAGGAAGTTGTCCTGCAACAGAATATACTTTTGTTGTGTCCAAAGCTTCGTGCAAACTAAGCGGTGGTAGAATAGTAGGTAGACGTCGAGCCAACATAGTTTTACCTGCTCCGGGTGGTCCGATAAGAATGACGTTATGACCTCCAGCGGCAGCTAATTCGAGGGCACGCTTAATATTTTCTTGGCCTTTTACATCGCTAAAATCAATATCATATTTATTATGTTCTACTGCGAATCGGTCTCGCGTATCTACCTCTGTAGTCTCTAAAGGAGCAGCACCATTAAAGAAATCAACCGCTTCTTGAAGGTTATCAATTCCGTGCACTTCAATCTCACTGACGATGGCTGCTTCTTTGGCATTTTGTCGAGGAAGAATAATACCTTTATATTTTTTATTTCGAGCAAGAATGGCAATAGGTAACGCTCCTCGGATTGGGCGAAGACCGCCATCTAGTGCGAGCTCTCCCATGATAAGGTAGTCTTTTAATTTATCGTCAATCATGACATTGGCTGCGGCCAACATTCCCAACGCAACTGGTAGATCGTAAGCAGAACCTTCTTTTGGTATATTAGCAGGTGCTAGATTGACCACCATTTTCAGGTGAGGTAATTTGAGGTTGATATTTCGGATGGCAGCTTCAATCCGATGAAATCCCTCCCTGACACTTTTATCAGGAAGCCCCACCATAAACCAAAATTGTTTTCCACTTTCAGGGATTCCACCTGAATTAACTTCAATGGTAATAGTTTGGGCACTGACTCCAGATACGGCTCCGGCGAAGGTTTTTGCGAGCATAATGTTGAGCATTATTAGCGCTTCTCCGAATTATTTCAAAATCCGAGAAACGCTGGTGGTAAAAAAGGAAGCAATTCGCTTCTGTCCTTACTTAGATGCTCGACGCTTCATTATTCCACAAAAAAAAGTGAATTATTTTTCCTCTTCCTCTTTTTTAGTCTCTTTTTCTATGCCCATTTCTGTGGTTAGACTTGTATACATGATGTCCACAATTCGCTCTCCGCTAATAAATCCACCGCCCCATTTTTCGTCATAATCAGTATTTAGTTGCGCAGCCTTAATCGCTTCGAGCGACATTCTATCTTTGATTGCATCTCGGACCCGATCTCGAACGGTCAATATAACTTCTCGATATTTTAGTAATTCTTTTTTATTAGAAAGGTCTCCATGTCCGGGAATTATTTTAGTCTCCCCGTCAACAATCATAATAGCCGTATTGATGGCATTTAGAAGACCATCTACTGATCCCCCAGAAGATAAATCGATATAAGGATATCGGCCATTAAAATAAGTATCTCCCATGTGGAGCACATTGCTATTGGCAAAATAAACCATCGCATCTCCATCCGTATGTGCATTGTCTACATGAAAAACCATAACTGCTTCTCCATTAAAACGCAGCGTCATCTTATCGTTAAAGGTAATTTCAGGTCGGGCTTTTTCTGGAGCGGCTGGAACGGTCCGACTAAACGCTTTTATCAAATTATCCTTGCTCATTCGTTCGTATACATTATCATGAGCCACTACCATAATCTGATCGTTATTAAAATTTTCGTTACCTCCCGTATGATCTCCGTGCCAATGGGTATTGACTAGATAGTGAATCGGTTGGTTACTTAATTTTTTAATCGCTGCTTTAATTTTTTCACTCAATGGGGCAAACTGTGAGTCAATCATCAGAACACCTTTTTCTCCGATACAAATGCCGATATTTCCACCAGCACCTTTAAGCATATAGATGTTTTCGGTAATTTTTTCAGGAATAATTTCTACCTTAGAGAAATCTCTTTGAGCAAAAACTCCAGTTGTTAATAGGCAGTAAAAAGCTATTAAAATAAATTTGATAGGGAGAAAGACATTCATGTTTTAAAATTTTAGTGGAAAAAATTACGTTGTAAATGTGGTTAAACCTTTTTTTGTTTGTAAAAAATGAAATATAATTCACTTTAATTGCAGTACAAAAGACGATTTCACCGTAAACCCTGTTAAGTTTCTCTTAATCAAGGAGATAAAAGCAACTACGGTTTGAAATTTGGGGTAACCATAAGAGATTAGTCTTTCCTCCATATTTCCGAACTTGATCTGCAAATTTTAAGGAATTACCTTTTGTAGGCAAAAAAATTGAACATGATCCGTCTATTTATCATCGTATTTATCTGGAGTTGGATGGCTGTCCCTGGCAATGCCTCAGACATTATTCTGAGCAAAAAGGCAGGAACGACCCTTAATCCGGTACAGTTGTTTCAGGATAGTACTTATGAAAATCCTACCGGCAAGTCTTTTCTAGCGGGTCATCTATTCGAAGTTATTGGAGAAACTAAAAAAGAATATGAAGATGATTCTCAAAATCAAAAGTTTAAATGGTATCAGGTAAAAACACCGGGAGGAACAACCGGATGGATTTTTGGAGACGCCTTGGCCGTCATGGTTAAAGAACAAACCGTTCCTGCTCATCTCAAGCATTTTCACAAACAAAAATTTAGTTTTGATAATGGTTTTGAAAACGCTACCATCTGGGTAGCAGAGATCAATGGTCGAGATAATTTTCATAAACAAGATTATCTCAATCCTCCATACGCTGAAAAATACTTAGTCATTACCAATCATAACAATCGTTCTGCTCATATAAATATCGGAGGCTTAAATGCTCGAGGAACTTATGAGCTGACCAATGCTAGCTTGACGGATGCTACTGGAGACGGCATTTCTGATTTTGTTTTGCAGATCACCAGCAAGACGGTTGGAAAATCGGTAGAAAATCGAAAATTAATTATTCATTCTTTTCAGGCAGGTAATCTAAAAAAGATTTTTGAAGAATCACTCAATTTAGTCTATGGTGATGATCTTCCTTCTCCTGCGTTATACAAACACGTTGAAATTAGTGATGAAATAATTCGTGTCGCTTATCCAGATTATCTTGATTGTAAAAATTACCAACAATCGGAGAATACGCAAGCGATTGATCCAAAAATGGAAAGGTGTTTAGAATACGTTACTTATACTTTTCAATGGAACGAGGGACTCGATTTATACCAACCTATTTATGAACCGAGTAGAACGCCCGTCTTCGCAAAAATTAAATATGTAGGGCTTACTTTATTAGAAAAACCAGATCTTTCTTCGCGACGCTATAAACAACTAGATCCAAATGCTGATTTGATCGTTATCAAACACCACGAAAGAAAAGCGACTACGGGTCAACAAAAACATATGCTCATTTATTTTCTAGTAAAAGCTCCAACTGGAGAACAAGGATATATTCTTGCCGATAAGCTAAATTTTCAAGAAACGGAACACGCAGCCTTACTAGAAAAATACTATTTGCATCCACCAACAAATAAAACAAACTGGAATTCCAACCAATCCTTTGTAACCATTCGTTCGCTCCGCGACACTTCAGTTAGCCATAAATAGGTTGTCTTAATGGATAATCTTAAAATTCCTGTCTTCAAGTGCTTTAGTTTTTCTATTTTTACCAACTAAACCTAAGAACTTGTCTAAACTTCCATTAATTGGCTGCAATTGGCAAATTTAATCCTGTATTTCGCCTGCCTGCCGGCAGGCAGGTTAAAAAGCCTCACCAATGCTTAGGCATTGTCTACGCCTGCCTGCCGGCAGGCAGGTTTTTTGCCTTATTCAGAATAAAATTTTCTCAATTTCGCACAATCATGAAAATTTGGACAAGCTCTAAATAACTTTTACTTATTTTTCCTTATGGATTTAAAATCCCAAGTTGACCTCAAAAAATTACCTAAACACATTGCTGTCATTATGGATGGCAATGGACGCTGGGCAAAAGAGCATGGCAAACCGCGTGTATTCGGCCATCGCAATGGTGTAACTTCTGTACGAGAAACAACCGAAGCTGCAGCTGAATTAGGTGTTGAATACCTAACCCTTTATGCTTTTTCTACAGAAAACTGGAATCGTCCCCGCCTAGAAGTAAATGCCCTTATGTCTTTACTGGTCGAAACGTTGCGGAACGAAATAAATACACTGAACGACAATAATATTAGACTACAAGCGATCGGTGATTTGGAAAAACTCCCTCCAAAGACACACAAAGCCCTATTAGAAGCTATTCAGAATACACAGCACAATCAACGGATGACCTTGGTGCTTGCGCTAAATTATAGTGCAAAATGGGAAATTCTAGAAGCTACCCGCAAAATTAGTACACTGGTAAAAGCTGGACAAATAGACATTAACGACATTAACGAAGAACTTTTTTCTACTTCTTTGAGTACAAATGGGATACCTGATCCAGAATTATTAATTCGTACTAGTGGAGAAGCTAGGTTGAGCAATTTCTTACTTTGGCAAGTCGCCTACGCTGAACTCTATTTTACTGATATTTTCTGGCCAGAATTCAATAAAGACGCTTTTTACCAAGCAATTATCAATTATCAAAACCGAGAACGCCGCTTTGGGAAAACCAGCGAACAACTCTGAATAATGGGCATATTTGTTAATATTTAGCCCGCTCACCCAACGTTTTAACCAATAATCCTGTCTTTCAAAGTACGTATTATTGCTTTTAGCGTAATTCTTTTACAACAGCATTCTAAAAAGATCGTTACTTTTGTATCGCTTATGAGAAATATGATGAGCGCTGTATGTAGTGAAGTTGTTTAAAAACTACTT
>CALGJS010000439.1 GCA_937927835.1 uncultured Saprospiraceae bacterium
TTTCTTCCAGCTCGGTTTTTATTATTCCGGGAGTAGATGGCGGACGAATTGACTTGTACGTAAATAGTATGGTTCGTTCCGTTACGACCAACGAGGAAGGTTTGGCAACGGGTGTTTCGTACATCAACAAAGAAGACCGCCTGGAGTATGAGCTGAAAGGGAAGACCGTGGTACTTGGCGCTTCGGCTTGCAGCAGTGCAAGGATTCTTTTAAATTCTAAATCTAAGCAACATCCCAATG
This sequence comes from uncultured Saprospiraceae bacterium, assembly GCA_937927835.1. GTDB lineage: Bacteria > Bacteroidota > Bacteroidia > Chitinophagales > Saprospiraceae > JALZUU01. The sequence goes on from CALGJS010000439.1 coordinate 241, forward strand.
GTTTGGGTAACAGTAGTGACGCCGTGGGAAGATACCTCCACGATTCTACGGGAGCCGGTCGTTCAGCATTTATTCCCGCGCTGATGGATCGAAAAATGTACAACGAAGATGGGGTGGGGGGACTACACGTTTATTCTCCCTGGTGGCTGGATAACAAAAAACTGGATTTTCCACGTGGGTATCATATTGAACAATGGGGTGGACTTGGGATGCCGGCCTACGGCTTTGGTTTTGATGTAGCGGGGATGAACAAATATATCGGTGGAGCGGTCGGAGGTTACGGAGACAAATTGCGTAAGGACGTAAAGAAATTTTTCGGAGCAACCATCGGAATGGCAGGACGCGGGGAGTCAATTGCCAGGCGCGAAAATCGCTGTGAAATTGATCCCACGACCGTAGATCAGTTCGGGATTCCGGTTTTAAAATTTACGTACCAATGGTCGGATTACGAAATTTTACAAGCCAAACATATGCAGGATACTTTTGAAGAAATCATCGATGGTATGGGTGGAATTGCTTTTGGTAACAAACCATCAAAAGAAGAAAACTATGGACTGTTAGACCCTGGTCAGATTATTCACGAAGTAGGAACGACCCGGATGGGAAATGATCCCAAGCGGTTTGTCACCAATAAATATTGTCAGTTGCACGATGCTCAGAATGTGTTTATTGTAGACGCAGGACCTTTTACGTCGCAGGCGGATAAAAATTGTACGTGGACCATTATGGCACTGGCGATGCGGACGTCGGAGTATATTGTGGAGGAGTTGAAGAAGCGGAATATTTGAGTCGCTTCGCTGGTTGAGTCGCTGCGCAGGTTGAGGTGTTGTGGTTGTTGAGGGGCGTTGATGAGTATATGGTAAATGTAGAAGAAATTTTTAAACAGATTTGGTTAGATGCAGCCAATAGCTAATAGCCAAAAACCAATAGCTTTTAAATTATGGATCGTAGAAAAACACTAAAAACATTGTTAGTTGGAACGTTGGGAGGTGCAGCGGTAGTTGGAGTGGGGAGTTGTAAAAATGACTCGACGGGTAACTTGACGGATGGATTAGCGACCACGGCAGAGACCGGAAGTGAGGAGATGTACGGGCGAACTCCTGCCGAAAAATTGCACGATCAAATCGTAAAGGATACGGTATATCTTAACGAAGCGGAGTTGTCCGCCATTGCGGTTTTGTGTGATATTATTTTACCGGCTACGCCGACGGCGGGATCTGCCACGGAAGCGAAGGTGCCCGAATTTATTGAGTTTATTGTGAAGGATTTACCCGCTCATCAGTTGCCCATTAGAGGTGGTTTGATGTGGCTGAATTCGGAGTCTAACCGTCGTTATGATAAAATATTTACGGACCTTTCCGAAGAAGAGCGTATGGCCATCATCGACGATATTGCGTATCCCGATCCCGACCAGAAATATCCGGAACGTGCGCCCGGAATTAATTTTTTTCGACGGATGCGAAATCTGACCCTGACCGGATATTATACGACTAGAATGGGTTTTGATGACCTGGGATATCAAGGAAATTTTCCCAATATATGGGACGGTGTTCCCGCCGAAATACTCAAAGAGCACGACGTGGATTATGATCCCGAATGGCTGGCCAAATGTGTTGATCAGGAGAAGCGGATGGATATGGCCGAATGGAATGAGGAGGGGGATTTGTTGACGTGAGACGATGGGCTGACGATGGGCTTTTTTCCCAGCTAGCGTGTTTGGCTTTCGATGGGCTTTCGATAGGCTGACAGTTGGCTCTCTTCAATCGGTGAGGGCTTTCGGTTGTTTTTCGATGGGGGCTCTTTAACGTGTTTGGCTTTCATTGCCAATTAGTTGGTCTGCTCTATTTTTTCTCGGAGAGGCGGAGAGAACGCAGTACTTGTTTCGAGATTGGGAGATTCTTTACCCCTGAGAATTGAATATACTCAAATGAACACAGTTTCTTTCTTAAATAATTCCAGGTAATTTTACAGGAATAATTTTCAACACTTCAACAAGCGAAGCGATTAAACAAGCGCAGCGCCTCAACAAAAAAAAATGCCAATACGCGATCTTTTACAAGCACAGATAGAACAAATGGGGCAAGCCATCGGGAAAATGATCTCTAAATTTTTAGGGTTAAAAAACGATGGAAAAATAGAGGAGGCGATGGCCGTTACGCAGACCGCGCTACAGGAAGAATTAGGATTAGATTTTGAAAAACTGTACCGATCAGATGAGGAAGATTTCCTACTATTTTTTCAGGACAAACCCTATTCTGCCGAAAGTTTAGAGCTGTTAGCGACTTATTTTATGGAAGCAGGCGCTTATAAAAAAGCAACGCATCCCGAAGAGGCCGTATTAATTCTGCAAAAAGCCATCAATATATTAACCCTGGCGGATCAGGCAGAAAATAGTCTATCGATGACCCGAATGGCCAAAAAACAAAAGATCGAGCAGCTTCTTAAGCATTAGAAAGGCAACCAGCACATCTTTTTATGAGAGAAACCGGATAAAACCTTTGAATTGCGAGAAAAAATAATAAATTTGCACTTCTGAATTCGGGATGTAGCGCAGCCCGGTAGCGCACACGCCTGGGGGGCGTGGGGTCGCAGGTTCAAATCCTGTCATCCCGACTTGATAATCAAGGAGTTATGAATTAAATTTCATAGCTCTTTTTATTTTGCAAGAGTTGATTAATCTTTTCCTCAAAGGTGCCCTCAGTGATGAAACGATGCACCATTACATTGTTCTTTTGACCTATTCGGTAGGCGCGATCTGTCGCTTGCGCTTCTACTGCAGGATTCCACCAGAGATCATAATGTATGACATTGTTTGCTGCTGTAAGATTCAAACCCGTTCCACCAGCCTTTAAAGACAAGATCATAATTCGTGTAGCTCTATTGTTTTGAAATTGATCCACCATTTCGTCTCTTCCTTTACGAGAAACACCACCATGCAAAAAAGGAATTTCAAGATCAAACTCCGCCTCAAGCATTTGAACCAAAAGCTTACCCATTTCTTGATACTGGGTAAAGATAAGTGTCTTTCCACCGTTGATTTGGATGTCCTTTATGATACCAAATAACATGGCTGCCTTACCAGACAATTCAGCTGAAGCATCTCCCTTTTTCAAAAATTGTCTCGGGTGATTACATACTTGCTTGAGTGCTGTGATCAGTTTTAACACAAGCCCTTTTCTAGCGATCCCTTCACTCTTTTCAATGGTCTCCATCGTTGTTTCTACCACATTCTCATAAAGAGCGGTCTGCTCTGGAGACAAACTACAGTATTGATCCTTTTCTATTTTATCAGGCAAATCTTTGATGATTGATTTGTCGGATTTTAATCTTCGCAAAATGAAAGGTTCTGTAATCTTTCGGAATTGCTCCAATTTTGCCTGATCTCGATCTACCTCGATAGGCTTTGCAAAATCTTTCTTAAATTTTGGCAGAGTACTGAGATAGCCCTTATTGGTAAAATCAAAAATACTCCAATACTCGCTCAATCTATTTTCGACAGGCGTTCCCGACATTGCAATTTTGATTGGTGCTTTGAGTTTCTTTATGGCCTTGGTTTGAGCCGTGCCAGGGTTTTTAATATTTTGCGCTTCATCTATTACTACAATACACCATTTCTTTTTCTGTAAATGAGCATCGCTTCTAGCTACGCCAAAGGTGGTAATCAGGACATCAGACTCTGCAAGCAAGTCCAACTTTCTATTTGCCCCATGGTAGATGAAAGCATTTAAAGCCGGTGCAAATTTCCTAATCTCTTTATCCCAGTTGGTCAGCAAGGTAGTTGGTACTACAATGAGTACTTTATCCTTATGCAAAGCACCATCCTCTTTCAACTTGAGCAAGGTAGTAATCACTTGAAGGGTCTTACCTAGGCCCATATCATCCGCAATCAAACTCCCAAATCCAATTTTAGTATTCTTATACAACCACTCATATCCACTTTGTTGATAGGGTCGCAAGGTGGCCTTCAAACCTTTAGGTGCTTTTACCTTACCCCCTTTCAGTAGGTTTTTCATTAAGGATTTTGCTTTCTTATTCAGGCGAACCTTAGCCCCGTCAAAATCTTCTGTTAAGGCAATATGCAGTAGATCATGAGTACCTAATTGGGGAGGATCATCCAATTGTTGGATCAAGGACTTGATTTCATTCTCATCGAAGAATACATACTGGTCATTGAGTTTCACAATTCCTGAATACTGTTTGATCATTTTCAAAAACTCCTTTCTGGAAACTAAATTATCCCCTAAGGCAATTTTCCAATCAAAGCTCAATAGCGCATTCATATTTAATAGGGAGGACTGCTTAACTACACCACTTTCCCTGGCATCTATCTTCATAGACATTCGGGGACGCAGTAATTTACGTAAGGCCTTTGGCAATAATATTTTTATCCCAAACAATCGTATGGTCGGTAATACTTTAAATAATATTTCTACAAATTGATCAGCATTAAAAACCAATAATTCCTTTCCCGCAGACGTAACCAAATCCTCAATCTGAGGAAAATAATCAGACAACATGGATAAATCTCGTAAGACATCCATGCGCATATTCATATACTTTTTCTTACCTAAAATTTTCTTTAAGGGAATCGGTGCTCCTATCTCATTCTTCTTTTCTTGTATGCCTATATCCACATAAAACTCCCCTTCTCCCTCAGCCACTTGAAGCACAGGTACATAATCTTTTTCTACAATAAAGAATTTATTCAGCCAAAGCTGAATCGCTGCTGGAAGAGCTTTCGACGCTTTGGATGAAGCGTGCAAAATAGCACCATTGAAAAATAAATGTCCTATTTCATGTTCTGCAAAACGAGCATCGAGCTCATGATTCTTGTGAACCAAATGATTAAGAAAAACAGAAATTACAGCTTGGACATTGTCCGAGGTAGTAGGCTCTAAGATTTCCTTTCCTTTTTTGTAATAGAGAAGATCTGTACTCACAATGGATTGTAAACTATCTTGCACCTGTCTGACTGCATTATTAAGCAAAGCAGGCACCCAGCGAACTTTATGTTGATCATCTCCAACAGTTATGAGTTGAGGAATCATTGCCGAATGCATTGCCAAACGGTTCGCATATTGATAGATCAGGCTCAAACTTTTGAGGCTATTCGAGAATTTATAAAATTCACTGACGGGTACTGTTTCTAACCAAGCTATTAATTCATCAAATGTCTTGAAAACCATAATCGCCTTTCCTTTAACATCGAGAAGTGTAGTACTTATCCAATCATATTCTTCGTCCAATAGAATGTCAATATCCTCCACCTCATCCATGAGTCCAGTAGATTCACTGACCAGTTCTTTGACCCTATTTTTTTTGATTACATTTTTAGCGACTTTCGAATAAGCTAAATTCAGGATCTTTCTAAAATCCCCTGAAGGATAAAAAACTGGACTTTCTGAAAGTATAGTCAATAGACTTTCCTTACAGTCTGGAATCTGAGTAAAATCCAATTGTTGAAATACTTCATCATCCCATTCCACGGAAACAAGCGAGCTGTCAAAATTTCGTCTTAAATCATCCAGTGACAAAATAGATATATCTTTTTGTTCTTCAGATGCATACCCAATCTTCTCTAATCCTTTAAACAAATCAAAATTGTGTAATTCAAAGACCAGAAATGGATTGCTATCTATTTCATTTGCAATAAGGTATAAGACTGCGGCCATGTGTTTGCAGGGAACTGCCCAATCTGGACAAGAACAACTCCCTTCTATATCTGCCCAAGAGTTGGGAAATAAATGAATATTTTTTGCATCGCAATTTTTTTTCAGGGAGATTGGCAATTCTCTATTCAGTAGTTTAGACAGATGGAGTGGATTGGACGTTACAATACTAATCAACTCAGACTTTTCCTTTTTGGAAAAAACAGGAACGGTAAAATTAACCTTATAAGGCTCTCGCCGACTCCCTCGTACTTTAGCCGTGATGGTGTTCCTATCGACCACCATATCATAAGCCAGTCCTTTATTCGCATAAGTCCTCCCTCTTGGTAATCGGTTGGAAAAGTCTATATCCTCTAATGCATTAAGCCACTGCTTCCCCCACCATGTATTACCGTAATTTTTTCTCATAATATTACCTTCTCTAAATAAATCACAAATTAAAATTCAAAGTATGAATTTTGTTGCTCCTTTTAAAGACTCTATGAGATAAAAATTTATGAAACTTTAGCTTTTAATCGTTAGTGGCTCTAATATCAGAATAGACAATCAATGGGTACATAATGATTGTTTTAAAGCTGTGTAGGTTCAAGGTTCGAAATAACACCCCGCTGGGGTTATGAATTCTTTATTTCATATCATTTCTACAGTCATTTCATCCCGCTGGGATTAACTCCTTTTTCAAAACATTATCACTTAGCGTGCTGTAATTGTAGAAAGCTACATCCATTCATGACTCACAACAACACTCCACTGCTGTTAAAACTCTTTATTTTATATCACTTCAACAGTCATTTCATCCCGCTGGGATTGACTACTAGATCAGCACAGACAATAAGCGTACAATCCTAGAATCTCAACTGGAGTATATGTAAGATCAATACACAATGAATGGGCTCGCTAACTCATAATACCATCGAATTTGCTAAGATCTGCAAAAACCCCAGCGGGGTTGATATGACTGTAAAAAATCCTTCCATGATATCCACAAACTCCGGAGGAGTGGTATTTCGC
>CALGJS010000440.1 GCA_937927835.1 uncultured Saprospiraceae bacterium
CAACTATACTACAATCACACGGATGGAGAAAAATATACTTTCAACTTAATTGATACACCAGGTCACGTAGATTTCTCTTATGAGGTATCTCGATCTATTGCTGCTTGTGAAGGTGCGTTGCTACTAGTTGATGCTTCGCAAGGAATTCAAGCACAGACAATATCTAATCTTTATTTGGCGATTGAAAACGACTTGGAAATTATTCCCGTCTTGAATAAAGTCGATATGGAAAGTGCCATGATCGAAGAAGTATCTGATCAGGTGATTGATTTGATTGGTTGTGTGAAAGAAGATATCGTTTTAGCTAGTGGAAAAACTGGCATTGGTATTCAGGATATTATGAATGCTGTGGTGGATCGAGTTCCTCCTCCTAAAGGAAATATCGATGTGCCATTAGAAGCCATGATTTTTGATTCTGTTTTTAATCAGTACCGTGGCGTGATTGCTTATTTCCGAATCTTAAATGGTACCATGAGAAAAGGAGAGCAGGTACTCTTTATGAATGCAGGGAATGAATATACAGCGGATGAAATTGGTATTTTACAGATTGGCCAAGTACCAAAGAAAGAATTACGGGCAGGAGATGTTGGATATATTATTACCGGTATCAAAGTTTCTAAGGAAGTAAAGGTTGGAGATACAATTACCAATGCACTTGAACCTGCTGCAGAAGCAATTAAAGGTTTTGAGGATGTGAAGCCAATGGTTTTTGCAGGTATCTTTCCAATTGATAATGACGATTTTGAAGACCTTCGAGATAGTCTTGAAAAATTACAATTGAACGATGCATCTTTGGTTTTTGAACCAGAATCTTCGGCAGCTTTAGGTTTTGGTTTTAGATGTGGATTCTTGGGAATGTTGCACTTGGAAATTATCCAAGAACGGTTGTCACGGGAATTTAACCAAGAAGTAATCACCACGATTCCTAACGTAACGTATTACGCAAAAACAAAAAAAGCAGGAAGCGAAAAATTCCTCGTTAACACACCTGTTGATTTACCTGATCCGGCGATCTTAGAATTTGTTGAGGAGCCCTTTATTGAAGCACAAATTATCACCAAACCAGATTATATAGGTGCGATTATGAAACTCTGTATGGATAAACGAGGGATTCTAAGCAAGCAAGTTTACTTGACACCAACTCGAGTTGAGTTGACTTTTGAAATGCCTTTGGCTGAAATCGTTTTTGATTTTTATGATCGATTAAAATCTATTTCAAGAGGATATGCATCTTTTGATTATACGCCTTTAAACTTCCGACAATCAAATCTAGTAAAACTGGATTTATTACTCAACGGAGATGCCGTGGATGCATTGTCTGCATTGGTGCACAGAACCAAAGCAGAAAATTTTGGTCGCCGAATCTGTAAACGACTCAAAGATTTATTACCACGTCAACAATTTAAAATTGCGATCCAAGCTTCTATCGGAGCCAAAGTAGTGGCCAGAGAAACCATCTCCGCATTGCGTAAAGATGTAACCGCAAAATGTTATGGTGGTGATATCTCTCGTAAGCGAAAATTATTGGAAAAGCAGAAAAAAGGTAAGAAGAAAATGCGTCAAATTGGTAACGTAGAAGTACCACAAAAGGCATTTATTCAAGTACTGAAATTAGACGATTAAAAAATAGATTATCGTAGATACAAGGCATGCATTGTATCTACGATAATCTATTTTTTTTACTACTTAACCCTGTTTAAGTCTAAAATTGCCGCTACTAATCCTTCCTCTGAGGCTGTCTCCGCCACCTTAAAATCCTCAACCCCATACACTTCCAAAGCCGCTCCCGTCGTCTTACCGATCACAATGATTTTCTGATGATTACTTAAATTATTATAATCAAAATACGCCTGAACATTGAGCGGACTCGTAAAGACTAAAAAACTTGCAGAGCTGGCTTCAATTTCCTTCTTTGGAACATTATCATAAACGATGAAAGGAAAAGAAACCAGTTGATCACCTGCTAATCTCTCGATTGTACGACGAGAATTTCGAGCTTGTGGAAAAAGGACAGATGACTGTTGTCCAGCAACCTTTAGAAAAGTAGTTAAGGTTGAAGAACCTTCTCCAGTTCCAGTAAAATCGGGTGTTATTTTATGCTTCCTTAATGCCTCAGTTGTTCCTGATCCGAAGGTTGCAATTTTTAGATCGTCGGGTATGTTTTCTAATTGAGTTAAAAAAAAGTCAACCGCTTTGCGACTATAAAAAAAGATCCAATCAGTCGTCGGAAAAGCCTCAAAAGGAATCCGTTGAAAGTCAAGTAACGAACAGTCTGTAACGGTAAATCCGTCCGCTTCTAGTTGACTTCGAAAAGGACTAGTTAACGATAAATCTCGACTAATAAATACTGATTTATCCATGATTATAATTTCAAAGCATTGAGGGTAAGTAGCTTGAAAAAGTAACGAGCCGTAGCTTCTGCATCTGCTAATGCATTGTGTGCATCCGCAAATTCTTCTCCAAATAATTTGAAATGAAGTTCAGATAATGCAGGCCATTTATAACCATACTTTCCAGGAAGTTGACAGTAGTCGGTGGACTTTTTCATGGTGCAAATTCGCGGAGTAGAAAATAGTTTATTTTCAATGTCGGTGCGAACAAATTCTGCTCCCGTTACATTCTCATCAAAGCTTATATTATGACCAATTAAATAATCAGAATTTTCAATTGCTTCCGCAAATTTTTCTAGAATAGTTCTTAAAGGTTTTCCTTCTTTTTTTGCCCGTGCTGTACTGATTCCATGGATTTTTACCACCGATGGAGGAATGGTAAATCCTTCCGGAAAAATGATATGATCTTGACGATCAATTTCTTCGTAATGTTTATCAAAAATCAACCAAGAAATCTGAACCATTCGCGGCCAATTATCAGTATCGGTATAAGGTAGATTCCACCTTTTTGGTTTACCAGCAGTTTCCGTATCGAAGACTAAATACATTGAATTTGAATTATTTTTTTGCTGGTTAGCTAGTTAGCTAGTTAGCTGGTTGGCCAGTTGGCTTCCATCTAACGGATATTTACGAGTGAGGGAAGCAAACCAGCCAACTAGCTAACAGGCTAACTAGCAATATCTAGTTTTAAACAAACTTCTAGGCTTAAAAAGTATCGAAGATATAGTTAAATCTACTGCTCCCCAATAATTTTTAAATGACCTAAATGATGTCGGCTATGCCAACTATAAAGCGCAAGATTTTGAGTTAACTGAAGTTCTTTATTTAATCCAGGATGAAAAAAACATTTCTCAAAATCTTGGGTAGACATATTTTTTAGACAGGTCGTCCAGCGTTGATGAAGTCCTTGCAAAATCTGTAAAGAAGGAGCAGGGTCGAGGTCAATACTATCGGGTAATTCTGCCCAAGCCGTTTCGTCGTAAGGTTTTACCGTGGGGACTTTTTCTGTGAGTGCGAGCTTAAATCGAATATAAGCATTGGCATGACTATCGGCCAAATGATGGATCACTTGTGCCCCCGTCCAACCATCTGGACGATATACTTTATGAAATGTTTCTGGAGACCAATCTTTTGTAACTTCATGGATCTGTTGAGGCAGATTTTGAATATCTTCTATCCAGCTAGGAATATGCTTAGGATCTGCTGGGCCACCAAAAATAAATTTTCCGATCGGGAAACGTAAGGAGTCAGTCATAGTATATGTTTTAGGTAAAGGTTAAGTTTGTAAATAATATTTTACTGCTAGTTTCACTCAATCGCGATAGCAATGAGCAAGAAGCAAATAGCGAGGGTGTTCAATCTACGCTATAGATATAAAAAAATTCTTCTTTACTTTTTGACATTAAAATCGAGTTTATTCGGCTTGATATTTTATTAGAAGTGTCGAATTCGAAAAATACTACAGGCGGCAGATTTTTTGCCTGCCTACCGGACAGGCAGGTTTTTTTTCTGCCAAAAAAATGAACAGAAAAGAATCTTGAAATGTAATATTCTGAGAGTTTGTAGACTCTTTCATTTAGGAAAAAATGGATTAATGTT
>CALGJS010000441.1 GCA_937927835.1 uncultured Saprospiraceae bacterium
AAACCAGATTATGGGACGTTGATTGCCTACCGAAGTGCCGGTGGATTTGGGATTCGATTAGATGCGGGAAGTGCGTATCAAGGTTCGGTGATTTCTCCGTTTTTTGATAGTCTATTGGTGAAAGTAACGGCTTGGGGACGAACGCAACAAGGTGCCGCGGAACGACTACGACGTGCCTTGACAGAATTTAGAGTACGTGGGGTAAAAACGAATATTGGTTTTTTAATTAATCTTTTAGAAAACGATACTTTTAAGAATGGTAAAGCCACCGTTTCTTTTATTAAAGATCATCCCAAACTTTTGGTCGCTCCTCGATTTCGAGATAGAGGCACCAAGACTTTAAAATATTTGGCCAACGTCATTGTCAACGGAAACAAAGATGTAAAATACGTTGATCCTAATAAGCGATTCCGCGAACCAATCGTTCCTAGTTTTAATCCATTGGAAAAAATTCCAGATGGCACCAAGCAAAAACTGGATAAATTAGGTCCGGAAAAATTCGCCGCATGGCTAAAAAAAGAAAAGAAAATTCATTACACGGATACGACTTTTCGAGATGCGCACCAATCGCTACTCGCTACTCGTGTTCGTTCATTAGATATGGTGAATGTGGCGGAAAGTTATGCACGAAAACATGGTGCGGATCTTTTCTCCATGGAAGTTTGGGGTGGAGCTACTTTTGATGTAGCCCTTCGTTTTCTGAAAGAATGCCCTTGGAACCGATTAGAGATGTTGCGGAAGGCGATGCCGAATGTCTTGTTACAAATGTTATTGCGAGGATCAAATGGCGTTGGGTATAAAGCCTATCCGGATAATTTAATTGAGCAATTTATTGAAACGAGTGCGGAGACCGGAATTGATGTTTTTAGAATTTTTGATTCACTCAATTGGGTTAAAGCCATGGAGACGAGTATTAAGACCGTTCGTAAAAGAACCAACTCAATTGCGGAAGCTTGCATCTGTTATACGGATGATGTGATGAATCCGAAAAACAAAAAATTTGATTTAAAATATTATATCACCTTAGCCAAACAACTAGAAAATGCTGGCGCCCATATCATTGGTATTAAAGATATGGCGGGACTCTTAAAACCGGATGCCGCTACCCTATTGATCAAAGCTTTAAAATCAGAAACCAATCTTCCGTTGCATTTGCATACGCACGATACTTCGTCCATTCAATCTGCTACGTATCTTCGAGCAGTAGAAGCGGGAGTCGATGTGGTGGATGTAGCATTGAGTTCTATGTCTGGTTTGACTTCGCAACCCAATTTTAATTCTGTGGTAGCGATGTTAGAAAATAGTAAACGCGCCAATCCGATTGATTTATCTTCGCTCAATGAATACGCTAATTATTGGGAAGCAACGAGAGATTATTATTATCCATTTGAGACAGAACTAAAAGCAGGGACCGCAGAAGTTTACGAACACGAAATTCCGGGAGGACAATATTCTAATCTTCGTCCACAAGCGCGTGGACTTGGGCTGGAAGATCAGTTTGAAACCATTAAAGAAAATTACCGAATTGTCAACGAGCTGCTCGGCGGAATTGTCAAGGTGACGCCGTCTTCTAAAGTGGTCGGAGATATGGCCATGTTTATGACGGCTAATGGATTAACCAAAGACGATATTCTGAACAATGGAGGGTTGCTTTCTTTTCCTGATAGTATTAAAAATTTGATGCGTGGAGATTTGGGACAGATAAAAGGAGGTTTTCCAAAGAAGCTACAAGCCTTGATTTTAAAAGATGAAAAGCCTTATAAGAACAAACCCAATGCGCATTTAAAACCGATTGATTTTGATAAAGAATTTAAATCGTTTAAAAGAAAATTTGGACGTTTTGTTCACTTTAGAGATTTTCTTTCCTACCAACTTTATCCGACAGTATTTACCAAATATAATGATCACTTTGAAGAATTTGGTACCGTCCGAACCATTCCGACACCAGCATTTTTCTATGGTTTAAAACCGAATGAAGAGATTCTAATTGAGATTGATAAAGGGAAAAGAATCCTCGTTCAGTTTATGAATATGAGTGAACCAGATGAAGCCGGAATGCGAATTATTTTATTTAAATTAAATGGTCAAACCCGTTCGATTGTCCTAAAAGATGAATCCGTAAAATCATTGGTAGTTGCTCATAAAAAAGTGGAACACGACCAGCATATCGGCGCTTCTCTTCAGGGAAATTTATCTAAAATTCTGGTAAAGAAAGGAGACATGGTACAAGCCAATACGCCACTATTTATTGTAGAAGCCATGAAAATGGAAAGTACGATTACTTCGCCTCGCGCAGGGAAGGTAACGGCGGTTTACTTGACGGAGAAGACGATCGTAGAGGCGGATGATGCGATTGTGAAGGTGGAGTGATTTGTTTAATCCTTTAGAATAATCTAGAATCTGGGCAATTGGGGAGTTTTAAACAACTTCTATAGCAAAGCCGCTCGTTTACACTAAGTAAGCGAGCGGCTTTTATTTTTCATATATAATTTTAAAAATTAACAATAAGTTAATATAGGCATTGAGAAATTTTCGTTGGCTTTTCTTACCTTTAGAGTAGCGCAAGAGAGAAAAAGCTTGTGTCATTAAAATTTGGCCCTATGTTACTATTTGAGAAAATCCGTCTTTTTCTGGAAAAGATTAATGCCCTGATTATCAAGACAGGTGCTATTTTTCGTTGGTTTTTCCGGAATTTAAATAATGTTTAATTGCTCGTTTAGAATACGACATTGAATTGTTGCTGGTATGCCTGCCAGATGATTTTTTCGTATTTAAATGCGTAATCTTCTGCAAACTGTTCGCCTCTAGCAGCGGTAACTTTGCTTTTAGTTTTTATCCGATCGACATGATGTCCTAATTCATGTAGCAGAATATGTAAGAGTTGATAAGCTTTTATTTGGTCTTCGTTAAATTCACAATAAAAGGTATTATTTTCTCTTTCCGTTGTTTTCACTCCTAGCCTTTCAAAAAGTTCTTTGTGATCTCTATAGTAACTTTCCTTTATCCAAATATCCATTTCTTTTTCCCAGGCAGAAATACAAACGACTCCATTATTGTTATAATAACCATCACATTCAATATCAGAAGAAGCCAAAACAATAGCATCTAAACTTTTTGATATTTCGGCCCAGTTGGGAATTATTTCGATAAACTTTAAGACATCTCTTTTCTTTAGAAAATGTTTATACCCTTTACCTGGCTTTTCTACATCGATGATTACATTTTGCTGTTTGGTGTTCCAATAGTTCGGCGTTTTTTTGTGGTTATTTTTTCGGAGTACTACTCCACCGATCACTTTGGGTGTTGATTTACGGTAGATGTTTCTGATCATGATGAATATCGTATTTGATGAAATATAAAGACGGAACGCAGTTAAAGACAGAATCGTTCCAAAAAAATATCATCATTTATACGATGGACTTACATCTAGGGACTGTTCCCTCAAGTGTGTCATTTTGCCACCCGCGCCTCAAATCCTAAAGGAAGCCTAGCCCGCTGACACACTTTAAATGAACAGGCTCTATTTCTAAACATGGACTGGTGGAGTGACTATTGCACCGGTCCGATTACTTTCCATCCATCCTCTGTCAGATAGGTACGAAGTTTTTCCTTTGATTTTCCACCATCGGGATAATAGCAAACTTCAGTAATAATCATTTCTTGATCACTTATTTTTTCTCTTTTTGGGAAAGCTCTTTTGATACCATTAAATTTGGGCATTCCATTTTCTTGCATGTGTTTGATAAAAGATAGTTTCAGGACCTCTGCTGTTTTGTTTTCTACTGCTTCATCCTGAATTCCATTACCAATTTTGTTAAGCATAAATCTAGCTTCGATCTTAAAATCTTTACAAGCCATTGCCTTTTCTATATCATCCTGATCATACGCCTCTTCAATTGCTATGATTGCTCCTTCCGGTGTTTTGTTAGAAGGAAGAAAATAATCTTCTCCTTCATCTACCATCATTCCACCAAGTCCTCGGTCAAAATTGACTAGGTCATTACCTGACAAATGATCCCTAATCGCTCTGATCGTATAACCTCCAATCAAGCGACCATTTTCGATGATCATCCAATCGGAAATTAAATTTCGATCAATACCAATTTTCTGACCTAACGTTACACTTTTAACATCCAAAGGTTGGTTGCCTACCACGCCAAAAAGATTTCCTTCCTCATCAAAACTTGGCTCTGTCAACCAAAGGTGTTCGATATTTCTCCCATCATCTATTTTGACTTTTATAGAAAAATACTGTTGAGTTGGTTTTGGAGATACTAAGCAATTCTCAAAATAATGCAAAGTTAGATTTGCCTTTTCAATCGCCCATTTCATTCCATCATCTTCACTCTTTACATTGACAACATTAGCATCCTCCGATCTTCGTTGGACGTTTTCGTTTTTTCCTTTTCGATTGAATAGTTTAGAGAAAAATCCCATTTTTTTGGTTTTTATTGTGCGTAATAAAATTCTGAATTTAAGCTATAATTTAGAAGCTTTCATTTAGGTATCCTCGTCTAGATACGCTTTTGATGTTGAACTGTTACAACAAAGAAAACAAAAAAATTCCGAACCCAAGTCACCACTCGAATTCGGAATTTTCCTTTATTAAAGTTTATGTCTAGAAAATTTGTATGGGAATCAAATGACCTTTTTAAATTACTCTGCGTCACGTCTTCGTTCTAATAGCTAAGGCTATTAAACTCCGGGCGTTTCTTGATTAATTCAAAAATCTCTATTTTCTCCCTATACAAAACCTCCAGACATAAACTCTATTTTAAAAATAGAATTTTCTCTACTTTTTCAACATCTTCTTAACATCCTTATAGACATTTGCTCCGGTAAATCCGAATTTCTGATCTAGTACGGTATAAGGTGCAGAATAACCGAAGTGATCCAACCCGTGTACCGTTCCATTTGTT
>CALGJS010000442.1 GCA_937927835.1 uncultured Saprospiraceae bacterium
GGCGACAAGAAAACTTGCTCTGGTAGTATTTTATTATTGGCCAGAGACCAAACACCGAGTAAACTTAGATCATTAATTTCGGTACGAACATTAAGTGAGCGAGTAAAATTTTGGTGATCCGTGACCAGATTATTATCCCAATCTACACCTCGGTCATTGGCTGTAAATATTCCTTGAGAAGCCATGAGTCGCAAAGACCAACTATTGTTGATTCTTTTTCCAATAGAAAATCCATAAGAAAGATCATCTGTATTGTCAAAAATATTTAAAATCTGATCGTTAGGATCATAGAAATCTCGACTCAGATCTCCTCGATAATTGGTGATTCCAGAATAAACACCGATACTCCATTTTGAATTCTGCTGCTGTGCATTTGCAGAAAGAGCACTAAAAATTATTATTGAGATAAAAAAGAAAGTTTGCTTTATCATTCTAATCGGATCTAGAAGGTGAACAAAAATTTTCAATCAAGAGACTATTTATCCAGTCCGATAGAAAGATTTATTTTAGCACTTAATCCAACAAATGGTCGGAAGAAAACTCGGTTTTCGATTCCAGAGACGGTCCCTGTATTTGCACTTTCTTCTTCGAGCGCTGCTGCTCCAACATTAAAGCGGATAAACTGAAATAATTTATAATCCAATCCAAGGTAGATGGGTCGTTTTACAATTGGTCCAGTAATCGTTCCTCGGTCGCCTATGTCATTAAAATTTTTGGTAAAGATACCAAGTGTAACAGATGCATTACGAAAAAACTTAGGAGCAATCGTACTGGTTGACAAAGGAAAAGCCAATCCTACATAAGGAGCTGTACCATATTCTAGGTTGTCAATATTTCCATCAATATACACCGCACCATATCCTACATTAATTGAAAAATAGCCATTTCTGTTTTCCGTTTTGAGATCTGGAATATCATATTGATTAATCAATCGAGAGATATCACTATTTAAGACAAACCGTACTTCAGCATGAATTAAGGTTTGTAAATCTTTGATCAGCTGATCACGATATTTTGCAGAAGCCATTGCCTGTGAACTATTGCTGGCATCAAATAAAACTTCATTCAATTTTTTATCATCAATTGCTTTGATTTGGCCTTTTACCAAATCAGAAAAACCTTCGAAAGGAATACCATTCGTTACTCTATATTCTCGTAATCCATAATTGACAATCGTGTTCAGATCTTTCATCATCTCTTTAATACTCTTGGTCAATTTTATTTTTTTATTACTACTCTGCAATGACTGTCCGAGATAAGCATCCAAATTATTTTTGAGCGCGCCATAAATTTTTTCTCGATCTGTATTTTCTACTTTTTGAAAATACTTAACACGAATGTCATATTTTTTATTAGCATTTAATTTATAATTAATTGGTAATTTAAATGAACCACTTTTATCGCCTGCTCCACGTTCCCAGTTAGCCACATAGAGTGGATCTTTATAATCTTTATTTTTTCCACGAAAAAATTGAAATTCAACTACATTAACAGTCTCTGGAACTGCTCCGGTAAACATCATGTCTTCTTCCGAAGGCAACGGTTCAAAATTATTAAAGGTGCGCATCGCAGGATCGAAAGTTACGGTAGCATATTGACCGTGGAGATTGAAGCTAAGGAATGCAAAAACTAGAACGAGATTAAATAATTTCATTAGAAGTGTTTTTTGTTTTTGGACAGAATATCCTTTTATGAAAGCATTTTCAACAAAAGGGCTTTGGTCGTTTTAGACGATAAAATGTCGGTAGTAGGTACATTTAGACTATACGATTTTTTTAAAATAACGTTCCAAGACATACTAGATTCAATTTATTATTTTTAAATTCTTTAAAAAAATAGATGTGTTTTCCGTATATTTTACCTCCTATAGAGAAAGGCAAGTATAGCTTTCGTTATACTTGCCTTTTTCATATAAAATAATTGCTTATGCCGTATTATTCTTTTAGAAATTTCAATACATAATTTTTACTATCTATCTGATAAACAGCAAGATACATCCCTTTTTGTAAAATACTAAGATTATCGATCGTTGCAATATCTTCCAGAACAGGAGAAACGAAAGATTCTACCAATGAACCATCCGTAGAATAAATTTTTATGGTGATGTTTTGTATATTTTCCTCTATAATAGAAATATTTAACTCATTCTTAACAGGGTTGGGATAAAGGCGAGTTAATGCTTTTTCGATACTCGGTAGGGTTGAAACGGTTGTTTCTTGATAAACTCTTACGTAGTCAATCTCCATGGCATCTTCTGTAAAATTGGGACTAATGATCGGTTCAATAGCAAAATTCATTAGAATATATTGTTCTGCATCATAAGGCCAATTATCGGAATTTTTATTAGCGGGGCTGTAGATATAGTGAATGATATCATCAATTTTAAAAACCATTTTTTCTGATGACCATTCTACACTATATATGTGGAATTCACTAGAAGCAGTAGGGATCAAGCGTCCTCCCTTATCC
Source organism: uncultured Saprospiraceae bacterium (assembly GCA_937927835.1). Taxonomy (GTDB): domain Bacteria; phylum Bacteroidota; class Bacteroidia; order Chitinophagales; family Saprospiraceae; genus JALZUU01. The sequence continues at coordinate 2,470 of CALGJS010000442.1, forward strand.
TGGGTGTCGCCATGACTTGAAGGGGTGTGCATGGCACTTTGTACAAAGTTTTGATTTTTGCCCCAATGTTCCATGATGTCAATTTCTCCGCAGGCAGGCCAGGAAGTAGTTCCGAATCCTTCCAATTCCCAATAAGCGCCATCTTCTGTAATATTTTTGCCTAGCATCCATAAGGCTGGCCAAGTTCCAGAACCAACTGGTAATTTAGCTCGAATTTCTATTTTTCCATATTGAAAAGCGAATTTAGAATTTAATCTAGCCGAGGTATAATTTTTGGTAAATCCTTGATCCGTATAATTTTCCCTTTTTGCAATAATTTGTAGGACTCCATTATCAACAATAGAATTATCTGTACGGTTTGTGTAATGTTGAACTTCTCCATTATACCAGCTTCCACCAGCAGGTAATTTTGTTTGATGAAACCATTTTGTGTTGTCAATAGCTCCATCTTCTGTGAATTCATCTGACCACACTAATTGATCAAAGACTGGGTCATTCGGCGTATTTACTTCGTAATAAAAATCATCTAAAAAAGCGACCACTTGATCTGTATTGTTTTCTCCATTTATTTGGATCAATACTCGATCTAGATCCGTTCGATAGCGGGGAGCTCCTGACTCATTTGTAAAATTCGCATAAGGATCATTTGCAAAATCAAAGGTAATGGTTTGCCATTGATTTAAAGCTACCGGCTTGATAACTTCCGTCTGCGTAGTCCAAGGTTCGTTTAAAGAACCATTTTGTAATTTTAAAGAAATTTGATTGGGTTGGTTTCCTGTTAGGTCATTGGAAGGGATGTAAATTTTCAAGGTAAAAACAGCACTATATGTAAGATTGAACTTCTCTGGTTGTTGAAAACGAATATTCGCATATTGTCCACCAGTATCGTGATAACGAAGGACCTTACTTGAGTTATTGGTATTTTGTTGAAACGGATTCGTAAAATTTGTATTAACACCACAATTATCTCCTATCCAAGCAGAGATATTTCCATTCCCTTCAAAATCATCTTGGATTACTTGAGAGAAAGAACAAAACGGAGAAACGAAGATAAAAACTATTGAAAATATCAGATTTTTAATTAAGAAATTCATTGGTGTATTTTTACGATTTTTAGTATTTCTTCAAACATAATCTTTTTTTATAATCTTACCAAAAAAATAACCACACCAATAGAAAAGAAAATGCTCGTTTCTTTTTAGGTATTTTCCGTTATATATAAACTCGTTACCACTTCAAAGAAAAAAACGTTAAGATTTCTCAAGTCTACCAAAGCATAAAAGATTTTTTGTAAATTAGATTTTACGTATCTCCCTTTTTTAACCAAGAAGTTGTTTAACAACTTCAAAACAATATAGAAATGAAAATCAAAACTTTCTTCCCTGTCTTTTCACTTGTAATTCTTTTAGGCTATTTGGCCTGTACTCCTAAAACTGCAAAAGTAGTACAAGGAACCACAGACCAATCTAAATCTACTGTAACGACGACGACGACGACGAACACAACAACGACTGCGGCTAATACGACCAAACCAAAGGCGAGTAAGCCGATGACGAGTAAAGAAAATGAGACTTTTTCTAAGGCGCTGCCAATAGATTCAGATATCAGAAGAGGTACATTAGACAATGGTTTAAAGTATTATATCAAGAAAAATACAAAACCTGAAAATCGTGCAGAACTACGCTTAGCGCTTAATGCAGGAGCGATGCAAGAAGATGAAGACCAACAAGGGCTTGCTCACTTTGTGGAACATATGGCTTTTAATGGAAGTACTAATTTTAAGAAAAGTGAATTAGTTGATTATCTAGAAACAGTCGGTACTCGATTCGGTCCAGATTTAAATGCCTATACAAGTTTTGATGAAACCGTTTATATGTTACAAGTACGAACGGATGATGAAGAATTACTTAATAAAGGTATGCTGGTTCTCGAAGATTGGGCAGGTGGAATCACTTTTGATCATGAAGAAATTGATAAAGAAAGAGGTGTTGTAGAATCTGAATGGCGTTCCCGTTTAAGTCCAAATCAAAGAATGCTTAACCAATGGTTGCCAGTTCTTTATAACGATTCTCGGTATGCAAAACGGTTACCAATCGGAAAGCCTGAGATTATTCGTAACGCAGATTATGCTACCGTTAAACGATTTTATAAAGATTGGTATCGACCTAATTTAATGGCTGTGGTAGTAGTAGGTGATTTCGATGTAGATATGATGGAGAAAGATGTAAAACAACGTTTTGGTAAATTAAAGAATCCAGAAAACAATCGTTCTGTTGAACCCTACCCTGTTCCAAATCACGATGAAACTTTGGTCTCGATTGTTTCGGATAAGGAAGCGCCTTTTACTAATGTACAATTGGTTTATAAGCACAAATACAAGCCCGTTACCGATCTACTCAGTTATCGTGAAAATCTGGTACACCGTCTTTATAATACGATGTTAAGCGCTCGTCTTAACGAGATCAGTCAGCAACCAAACCCTCCATTTTCTTTTGCTTATACAGGTTATGATGGAGACGTTGGAAGTCTTGCGACCTACTCTTCTTATGCCATGGTTCCCGAAGGTGGTGCCGCCCGCGGACTTGAGGTAATCATGACTGAAAACGAGCGGGTACTACGACATGGTTTTACCAGCACAGAATTAGGTCGAGCGAAAGAAGAATTGCTAACTAAAATGGAAAAGGCTTTTAAAGAAAAAGACAAAACAGATAGTCGTCGTTTTGCGATGCGTTATGTTTATAATTATCTAGATAAAACACCGATTCCTTCTATCAAAGATGAAGTAAAATTTTATAATCAATTTTTGCCAACTATTCAATTAGAAGAAGTAAATGGATTGGCGAAAAAATGGATTACAGATAAAAATCGTGTTGTGGTAGTAACTGGTCCAGAAAAAGCAGACGCACCACTTCCTGCAGAAACAGAGATTCGTAGTCTACTGACTAAAGTAAAAGATCAAACCATCAAAGCCTATGTGGATGAAGTGAACGACGAACCATTATTAGCGGAAAAACTAATGGCAAAACCTGTCACTTCGACTAAAGAAATTTCGGAGATCAATGCTACAGAAATCACTTTAGCAAATGGTGTAAAAGTAGTTTTAAAATCTACGGACTTTAAAAACGATGAAGTATTATTGCGTGCTTTTAGTCTTGGTGGTAATTCAATATACAATGATCAAGAATATCAACAAGCCAGTAACGCCGCTCGGGTAATCAGTCAATCTGGTATTGGAACTTTTGACAATATGCAATTGACTAAAAAGATGACTGGAAAAGTGGTTCGACTGAATCCTTGGATTGGTGGACTCCGACAAGGTTTTAGAGGAAGTGCATCGCCAGATGATTTACAAACGATGCTAGAGATGATCTATTTATATGCAACCAAGCCGAGAAAAGATTTGGAAGTTTTGAATTCTTATAAAGCGAAACAAACTGCGGTTTATAAAAACTTACTTTCACAACCTGATTATTACTTTTTTGATCAGACTTTAAAAATCAAATTTGATAATCACCCAAGAGTTGGATTTCCGACAGCAGCGGATATGGAACAATTAGATATGGATCGTATCTATCAAATCTATCAAGAGCGATTCGCGGATGCGAGTGGGATGATTTTCTTTTTAGTTGGAAATTTTGACAAGGAAAAAACCATTCCTATGTTGGCTAAATACCTAGGTAATTTACCTGCGACCAACAAAGGAGAAACTTGGAAAAACACCAATGTTAAATATCAAAATGGCGTTATTAAAAAGACATTGACTTATGGAGAAGCTCCTAAGGCATTGGTAGATATTACCTTTCATGGAGACTTTAACTGGACACCAGAAAACCGTTACCATTTCAAATCGATGATCGATATTCTTCGAATTAAAATGAGAGAATCCATGCGAGAAGACAAAGGTGGTGTTTACGGTGTAAGAGTAAGTGGCAACACTTCTCAATATCCAGAATCGAAATATAATATTACCATCTCTTTCAATGCAGATCCTCCGCGAGTAGATGAGTTGATTGAAACTGCGATGGCAGATATTAAGAACGCTCAGTTAAATGGTGCAGAGGATAAAGACATGAATAAAATTAAAGAAACACAGCGTCAAGGCCGGATTAAAGATTTGAAAGAAAATAGATTCTGGATTAGTTCTTTAGAAAACGCCTATATAGAAAATTTAGATGCTAAGAATATTTCTTTAGCAAGTCTTGAAGAAGGACTCAATAGTTTAACTGGAGATCATATCAAGAAGGCAGCTAACGATTATTTCGATTGGAATAATTATATTCAGATCGTCTTATTACCGGAAGCGAAAGCTGTGGATGCGGAGGCTTCAGGAAAAGAATAGTTTGAGGAATAATCAATATTGATTATTTTGAATATTGCGTTGTTGAAAAAATTCAACAACGCAATATTTTTTTTACGGATGATTTCGTTTTTTATTTAACGTTCGCGAAAAAAGTTCTGATCCGCTGGTATACTTCCGCTCCTTGTAGGCTATGTCCCAATCCATTGGTCAGCACCAATTCTGAAACAGGAATAATATTATGGTAGGCTTGACTGTCTTTAAACATGGCGATCGTATCTTCGATATCGTGTACGATCAGGGTTGGTAATTGTATTTTATTACAAAATTCTTTTACAGAAAAATACCGAATAGCTCTTCCAGTATTTCGAAGGATATATTCTCGAAGATGCTGCACATTTCTAGAACCCAACCCAATAATACGAGCATAATATTCAAGCATTTGTTCTAGTTCAGAAGGAACCCCTAATAAGGCAATTCGTTCTGGTTTAGGACCATTATAATGAGACAAATAATAAGCTAATGAACCACCTCCGACGGAGTGTCCGACGGTAAAATAAGGTTCAAATTTGCGATGAGCTACATCGATAAAATCTCCGTAAAGCATCATATTAAAGTACGTGCCTTCCGATCCACCATGTGCTGGCGCATCAATAGCGACAACATGATGATCATCTTGTAACAATAATTTAATCAGGTTTTTCCAACGAGCAGAGTTTGATTCCCATCCATGAAGTAAAAGAATGGTCTTAGTTCCTTTTGTATTCCATTCGTAAGTCTTTAATTGACCACTAGAAGAAGCAAGCATTTGTTCTCTTTCGGCAGTACTCAAAAATTCTTGATCCATTGGTGTTAGACGACCAATTCTTGGCTGACTAAAAAGGTCAAATGCTTTTTGGGTAGCCTTTTCACGGGCGATTAGTGAAAGTAAATTATAATAAGCGCCGACAATACGTGGAAGGTAGCTCTTCATGGTATATTAAATTTGAAATAGTGGTGGGGCAAACAAAGGTAATCAAAAAACCAATAGCTGTTTTTGCTGTTTGCAAGGATATGCAATTAAGAAAAAAAATGAATACACTTTTATGATTGATAATTTTGAAATTTCATCAAATCTGATATATTTATTTTACTAATCCTCTCATCAAAAAAATACTGCGATCCCTCTGGGATCGATCAAATGCGCGCCTCGAATCTCGGCTAACATACTGTGATCCCGCTGGGATCAGTCCGAAAATAAGTCTCGAAAACTGCACAAGAAAAATTTTCCTTTTTTATGGGATAGATTGAACACCCTAAGAAAAAGCGTTTTTAGGAACTATTTCCTCAAGTCTGTCATTTTGCCGCCCATGCCTCTAATCCTAAAGGAAGCCCAGCCCGCTGACACACTTTAAATGAACAGTCTCCACTTTTACAACTCGGGTTTGGTTTTAAATTGAATGCTAACTCTTGAGTCACCTATTCTATTAATCCCAAGACTTTGATTATTTTTGCCGCCATGAAACAAATGCTTTTTTCTGTTTTACTGGGAATCATTTTATTAGGATTTGGTTGCCAAAAGGATAAAACCGCCGTTGCAAACTGTCCTTGCAGTTGCGATCATAATCGTGAAATCAAAGATCCTAATACTATTCGCTTTTTAGCCACCGCTGATCCACAATATAATTATGAAGAGATGAACCCACCAAAACCATCTGTGATAAATTCGGATAGTATTAGTGCGACACTTTCTCGTAAAATGTGCTGTGGAGATTATCGGGGCGTCATCATTAGCGGAGACCTTACGCACAATAGTCGTTTAGACGAATTTGAAAAATATCAATCTTTTATTCACTGTTTTAAGCCCTATGCTTTTGATGGTTTGGGCAACCATGACTATAGTTATGTGGGAGAAGATGGACCAGCTGAAATTAAACACTCCCAAGAATATGGTCTGGATGAGATTATTCCGGGTGATAAATTGTATTGGGATTCTGCATCTATTCAAATTTGGGATGAAATTAGAACTCGAAAAAGGATTCCAGCGGTTGAGACTTCTTTTCCCAATATTCATTATTCATGGGATTGGGAAGATGTGCATTTTGTTCAACTAAATATTTATCCTGGTGATAAACCAGTCAGTTATAAAGGGGCAAAAAATCCATTTCGAGGATATACTTATTTAAAAAATGATTTAGAAAAAAATGTTGGAGATTCTGGAAGACCTGTTGTGCTAGCGCATCATTATGGTATGGATAAATTTTCTCGTGGTGTCGTCGATGGTCAGATTAATCCAAAGGCAGAATGGTGGACAAAAGAAGACCGAAAAAAATATTGGGAGTTATTAAAATCCTATAATGTTATTCTTATTTTGACTGGACATGCGCATTATTGCGACGAATGTTATTTGCCGTGGGATGGAGAATCTATCGGCGTTGGGAATGTCGGACCTGACTTTATTCCTACCTTTATAACTGGAGCGGCAAGAGAAGCAAAATATGTGGAATGTTCAATCGTGGGCAATCAACTTACGGTTAAGCGATATCTTCGAGGTGTTGTGGATATAGAAGAGGTGTTTGAGATTGAGCGGGGGGATTGGTGATTGGTTAATTAGTTATTGGTTAATTAGTTATTGGTTAATTAGTGATTGGTTAATTAGTGATTGGTTAATTAGTGATTGGTTAATTAGTTAATTGGTCGATTGTTGCGGGGAGTGGAGAATATTCAGTAAAGTGTGTCATCTTTGTCGTATTAGCATTGCGTAATACGAAACCGATTAACCAATCAACTAATTAACATTAACTTATATATATGCAATGTTTACTAGGTGGTTTAAGTTAATTATCTAGACACAGTTAATTGAACACCCCCTATTAGCATTGCGTAATACGAAACCGATTAA
>CALGJS010000443.1 GCA_937927835.1 uncultured Saprospiraceae bacterium
CTGGTGGAACCGGTACGTATCAGTATAATTGGTCCAACGGAATGTCTGTTCAAAACATTGATGATTTATCTGCCGGAACTTATCAGTTAACCATCACAGATCAATCAGGATGTTCTTTAAGTAAGACTACAATTGTCAATGCACCAGCGGCATTAGTCGCTACGATGTCATCGACTCAAAATGAAGTAGGTAGTGCACCACCAAGTGGAACGGCTACGGTTACGCCAAGTGGCGGTGTTGGCAATTATTTTTATCAATGGTCTAACGGAGGAACGACTTCTACGATTACTAGTTTATCTGCTGGCACTTATTCAGTAACGGTATTTGATGGTAACCAATGTGATTGGATGGGTACGGTAGAAGTAGAAAATGAAGAGATTGATTGTAGTAGTTTGAGTATCGTGATTGATCATCAAGATATCAGTTGTCATGGAGCAGCGGATGGTTTTATCAATGCTTTGGCTTCTGGTGGTTCACCTGAATATATTTACCAATGGAATAATGGGATGAATACCGCGACTTTGACGGATCTTCCTGCTGGATTTTATGAAGTAACGATTACGGATATCAATGGTTGTTCCGTAATAGAAACGACGGAAATCACAGAAGCGGCTCCACTAGTTTCGAATATTAGTTCATTCAGTGATCCATGTAATACTATCGGTGGAACCTTATCGGTTGATCCAGTAGGTGGAGTGAATGGTTATGTAGCAACTTGGAGTAATGGCGCGACTGGATTTACCAATGAAGTTTTCCAAAGCGGAGACTACCAAGTAACCATCACGGATGCGGCTGGATGTTCAGTGACCGAAGTGACCAATATTACGGTAAGTGATTCTGTGATGGAATTGACCGTTACTACTGAAAGTACGAGTTGTGCAAATGAAAATGATGGAACGGCTACCGCCACAGTAAATGGTGGAATGGCTCCTTATACGTATAACTGGAGTTCGGGAGGTACGCAAAGTACGGTGACCGATTTATCGGCGGGTACTTATTTAGTAGAGATCACCGATGCGATGGGATGTTCACGAAATCAGATATTTACAGTAGAAGAAGCAGCACCGATTATCTTAAGTTGCTCAGGAACTCCGGCCAGTAATGGAACAGACGGATTTATTCAAGTGAGTGGTTCGGGAGGAAGTGCGCCTTATACTTATAACTGGAGTACGGGAGATACGGGATCTTTTGTTCAAGGTGTCAGCAATGGTAATTATGAAGTAACGGTCACGGATCAGAACGGTTGTGTTTCTGAATGTGCGATCAACTTGACACCGACCAGTACGGAGATGCCTGCTAATTTTGCAGCATTAAAAGTATTCCCAAATCCAGCTGATGAGCAATTATTTGTACAAGCAGATTTGCTAGAAAGTGAAGTGGTCAAAATTAGCTTGGTTAATTTAATTGGTCAAACAATTTGGACAGATACTTCCAATGGAACGACCATCAATCAAACCATTGAGGTAGCTGATTTAGCAGCAGGTACTTATTTATTGCGATTAGAAACCCCGAATGGAGCAGCCATACGAAAAGTGGTGGTTTTTTAAATTTGACAAATAAAATTATACTGTTAATTAGGATTTAAAAATAAATTGATGAGGCGAAGCAAGGTCATCTTTAAAAGTTATATCTGCTTCTTGCTTCTTGCTATTTGCTTCTTGCTCCCCTAAATCGCGATCAAATGAAGTAAATATCAAAATACGAAAAGCTGTTTCGTAAGCTACTTTTGGTTTTAAATTGAGCTTTAACTCCTGACTAGTATTCATATCATAAAAAATTCTGATAATCAGCGCTTTCTAAAGAGATCGGTTCTAAAGCTTGTAAAAAGTTAGAACCGGTCTTTTTTTTTACACTTTTAGGTTTTATTAAGGGTAAAAAACGAGTACTTTTGTGGTCAGAAAACCCCTCTTAATTAATCGATATTAATAACATTAAAGAATGAAGTTGTTTAATGTCTGTCATTCTTAATAAAAAACATACTAAATTATGAATTTACCTTTTTTCAACATTATCAAAGAAGTAATCAAGACTGTAAAGAAGAAGAACGAAGCGGACCCTCAGGTGAAGACGGCTGATCCTTCTATTTTTGACCAACTGGAAAAGCATGTAGATAATAGTCAACCAAAGGAATCTGGAGAATTTCTAGAAGACTTGAGACGCAACGTTAATCACGTACAACGTGAGAACAGAGACAATCCAAATGTAGAGACTGCTGATCGTTCTGTTTTTGAAAATATGCAAAAAGAATTAGATGCATTAAAGGCTCAGATTGCACAGAAAAATACTGCTCCTGCTTCTGCTCCAGTTACAACTGCTTCTACTTCTTACAATACCGCTCCAGCGGAAGTTGAGGTAAAGCGTACACCAGCTGTTGATCAGATCTTGGCAATGACCAATAGCGGTGGTGGTAGCTTATCTATGCGTACACAACCAGACATGGGCGCTGCCACGATGGATAGCCGTGTAGCAGATTCTTCGTTAGTGAAAGTCTTAGAATATTCTAAAAATAGCATCAACCTTGATGGTAAGAATACGCGTTTTGTAAAGGTGGATGTAAACGGTCAGGTTGGCTGGTTATTAGAGAGTTACCTAAATTTCAATTAGAATTGGAATAAGAATTAGAATAAAAACTCCTGGATGGCTGAATGGTCGTTCGGGAGTTTTTTATTGAATAAGGAAAGAATTAGAATGTGAATGTGAATAGGAATTAGAATGGCGCTTTAACGTTGCTTCACATTCTAATTCACATTCTAATTCACATTCTAATTCCTATTCTAATTCCTATTCTAATTCTCTTTAGTGTTTTTAATCATCGACATCGTAAAGCCACCTAGTACTAGAATGATCAAGCCCATTAATAGATATAGCCACAAGGTATTGGTGAAAAGTGGCGTAGATTTATCTTCTTTTCTAATCTTTTTATAGGCAGCTTTTTCAAGTTTTACTTTGCTTGGATTCTCTGGAATATTTTTTTTAAAACTTACGAGATCATACTTTGGATAATTCAATTTATGGTTACCATATTGTAAAGTATATGGCGGATTTTTATCGAATCGAACGAGTAGATAATGTTTGGCTCCTTTTACTTCCACGGCAGGAATATCCAGCATTTGGTTGTCTTGATTTTTGATAATAATTTTTATTTTGCTCGTTAGCTCTTCATCAATTGGAAAGACATTGCTACCAAAAGAACTTAGTGTTCCATTACCTACGCTGGTCCATCGTTCGCGCCATCCAGTTTCTGTTTTGAGGCTATCCTTTAAAAAGCTGACGGAAAAATTTCGATAATAATCGTAGTCTACAGAAGGTATCATTTTTAGATAACTTACGGGAACCGTTTTTTTCAAATCAATTATTAGCGCAGTATTTTTAGAATTTGGAATAGGCTCGTGGCTAATGATTTCTGGGGACCAATCTTCATATTCGCCTGTCGTAATAGAAGCGGTATTAATGGTAACGGCGTTGAGAATCGGCTTTTCTTTTGCATTTATTTTTGCTCTTAAAAAAGGATAATTTACCGCATCAAAATCTAATCTAGTAAATCGGTATTTACCGGGCAGTGCGACGATCCGATAATCTTTAATAATCGTAAACCACTCTTTTTGATCTATACTTCCTTCTAATAAAACTTTCCAATCAAAATCATCATTGCCAAAATCAAGATTGATCTGACTCAACATCGGTTCGTCGGATATTTCGAAAGTAAAATAATAATCGTTTCCTTTTCTAGTTCGATTGATGATCGTAGAAGGCACTGGTCGCATAATGGTTCGAGGTTGATTTTTGACCAACAAGTAAGGTTGTTCCAAACCGACACCGTTCTCATCTTTTCCCAAAACACGGATACTAGCATAGGAGTTTTGTAACCGACCGAACGCTTCGACGGGTAAATCGACTCGATGCCACTGACTGTTGACACCATTGATCGGATGTTCATAATAACCTTCTTGTCCGTAGGAAAAATATCCTAACCAACATAGCAAAATTATTAAAACCCATTTTTTATTTTTCAGCAATTGCATTTTCGTATTTTTTATATAAAAATGGAATAACAAGTAAGAGAATACCTAAGCTAATCAACACCACCGTTTTACCGATCGTATCGAGTCCTACGAAATCGTACATAAAGAATTTTATTAAGGTTACCCCAAAAATTCCGAAAGCGAGATAACGTAAATATTTATTTTGCTTGTAAATCCCCCACCCGATCAATCCGAGTGCATAGACACCCCAAAGAATACTCAATCCAAAACGATGCGGTTGTACCGATCCTTTCATATCCATCCATCCCGTTAATTCAACACTTAGAATTGCCAATATAGATAAATGGAAACCAATCATAAAAGGCAATTCTAACGAATTTTCTTTAAAAAATTCTTTGATGGTTTTAGCGATCATAATGATCATCGCACTCGCAACGGCCAGACTAATATAACGAACACCTAAGTGCATAATTCCTCGATCAAAATCTGGTGTCTGTGCCCGATCAATCCAAGCATTCCATAATTCTAATAAGACTTGCTGACCTCCCGTTATAAAGAAAAAGAGCGTAATCCCCATCAATCCTAGATTGACCATTGTCAGTTTTTTTGCTTTAATAAACCGCAGATTAACCACAGCCAATATCGTAAAGAATAACATGGAGTAGATCAACAACGAGATGGTATTGAATTTTAAATAACTATCATTCGCAGGTATCGAAACAGATACATTGTCGATATTTTCAGTTACTCCAGAGGCACCATAACCTTGTGTCCAGAACAAACTAATTTCTATAAAAAATGAAAGATATAAAATGACTAGAAAAATACTAGGCAAAAGGTTGTTCAATATTCCGAGCCTATCTCGCTTTTTAACATCCAGTTTTTCTTTTGTTTTAAAATGTAAAAAACTAAGGAAACCAAATCCCGCAACAAACATAGCATTCAATAAAAACCCAGCATTAAAAACAGGTAAAACATATTCTGCTTGTCTAGCATAATATCTTACTTGACCATGTTCGCCCCAAGACAGCAGCAATCCACAAAGTGCCAGCACCATTCCAACGTACGACATTTGTTCATAAAAATAAACGTCCTGTTTACGCGCCACCCAAAACAAAAGAATGGCTTCTGCCAACCAAATCATCGAGACCCAATTTCCTTCGAGCTGTACAGGCACGGCGATCGTTATAAAAACCAATACCAATCCAGAGATCAAATAGAATAAACTCTTATCCGCTAAACGATATTTGTAGATTAAAACACTGACACCAAAATGTACCAGAGCATTAAACAAAGTAAACAATCCTAAAAACTGAGATAGATGCGCAGTTTGCGAAAGCACATAATAACCTAACCCATAAAAGGCAAAGGCATTCAACAAAACCAACGCGATATCTTTACGGACAAATTTTTCAAGTCGCCATAATTTATATCCCAAGAAAGTAGCATAAAACGTCAAAAAGTAAATGATTCCAAAAGTATAAGCCAGTGATCGTTCAGCAGGTTGATAACCTTCATCTAAGACCCAAAATCCGAAAATAAAATAAGTGATAAAAAAGGCCAAACGATAAAGTCCTTTCCAATATTTTTGAACGGAAATGATCATCACTCCAATATTGAGGATGGCCATATAGGTAAAAAGAAAAGTTGTATTTCCACTATCACTACTCAATAAAAAAGGAATCGAATAACCGCCCACCAATCCCAAGGCTGCAATAATCTGTCGATTATAATGGAGCGCTGCCACCACTGCAAAAATGGTAAATACTGTCATCAGTCCAAAGGCGACCGCTTGCGGAATAAGTCCATAAAAATCGTAGGCAAAAAAGGTCATAAAATATAGAATCGTCACTGCTCCACTGATGATTACCGCACTGAGTTTTTCGTAATTTTTCTTAAGTTTTATCGCCGTAACGATCATTCCAAAACCTAGAATATATCCGAGAATAATTCGAGTCTCTGGATTGATATAATCATTATTGATCGCATATCGTCCACCAATCGCTGCTCCTAAAACGAGCACCAAAATTCCAATTTTACTAATCAGGTTCTCTCCAATAAATTTTTCAAAATCACCTTGAATTCCCCATTTTTTCTTTGGTGAAGCAGGTGCTTTTTTCGGAGTTGAAGGAAGTGGATTTTCTGACTTTGGTGGAATATCTTCCACGGATGATTCCATGTAAACTGGTTCCCGCTCAACCGTAGGAATTGGTTCAGAAATCGGCCTAGGTGTTGGATCGATAGGTTCAGGTATCACCAGCGGATCACTCATTGGATCATCCAATATTGGCATTTCCGAAGTGGATTGCTCCCCAAATTTGAGGTGTTTCTTTACCATTTCTACCTCCCGACGCAGTTGGTTCAACTCGTGTTGTACACCATCCTGCTTTCGGTTTAAGGCATCCATTTTCGCCAATAACTGACGTAAATAAGCTTCATTAATTTCCATAGTTTATGGTTTAGAAGGGTAAAGATGTGGTTGTTTATGCCCTAAAGTAGTAATTCTTAGACCAAATTAGGGGGAAATATAGATGAACAACCCTTTTTTGGGGTAAAAGCCGATTTTCTTACGAGGGAAGGGAAGAAAGGGTTCGGGGAAAATAACTTTCAATGCTTATTGAGAGTTCAATAACTTTATTGTGTTTTTACAGTAATTTATGATAATAAATAATCATTATGCTTCAAGCCAATAAGTTGTTAATTGGAGCGGCCTCCCCGCTTTATGTTTTGCTAAATATATTACCAAGGCTGTTGAGCAATACGAGTAGTCATTTATTTTTAGGTGGGTTAATAGTATTGGTAATTTTAGAAAGTAGAAGAAGGATAGTTAAATTGATAAAATAAAACTAAAAAGCCGTAAACGTCTGTTTACGGCTTTTTAGTTTCAAGAATCAAATGATTTAATAATAAGTCTCTGCATCTTACTTTCCTCCTCCACGATAAGGAACTACCTTTTGTTTATTAGTTCCATCTTTCGAATTGTTTTTAAGTTGCATCTGTGGCTTTTTAGCACCCACTGGTTTATTCATTTTCTTCTTTGATTTATTATTGGAACCATCTGTTCGTGGATGCACCAGTTTCATTTCTTTCACGAGGTGTCCTGCGCCAGCATATTTATCAATAATAAAAAGAATATAACGAGCGTCCACCATGATATTTCGACAGATCGAAGGATCATAATTAATATCACTCATTGTTCCTTCCCAAACACGGTCAAAGTTCAATCCTACTAAGTTGCCATTCGCATCAATTGCTGGGCTACCAGAGTTTCCACCCGTCGTATGATTTGATCCCAAAAAGCAAACCGGCATTTTACCATCTGCGGTCGCGTACTCACCATAGTCTCGCGCTGCGTTTAGTTCGAGTAGTTTTTTAGGAACATCAAACTCATAATCACCCGGTTGATATTTTTCAATTACTCCATCTAAGGTAGTCAATGGATTATAGGTAATTCCATCCCGTGGCTGATATCCTTGTACTTTTCCGTAGGTAACCCGCATGGTAGAATTCGCATCTGGCCAAAAACGTCTGTCTGGAAATACTTCCATTAATCCAGCCATATATCGACGTTGCAAGTCTGCGATTTCTCCGTTAATCTCCCGGTAACGACCTTCGATTTTTTCTTGATAAGTATCACTGATTTTTGTAGCAAACTTATAAAGCGGATCTGATTTGATCTTTTCAACTGCAGCTGCTGGATTTTGATTAATCGCTGCTAACACCGCAGTTTTATCTAAAACCATTGACTTAGCAAATACTTGATCTGCTAGTTGATTATAATCACGAATACCATTGCCCATTAAATAATTTTGCATAGAAGCCGCAATCTCTTTCGCACCATCTGCATTTCCATACATCTCTGTCAATCGAGCAAAAACTTGTTTATCGATCTTTGGACTATAGTTTTTATAGAAACTATCCATTCGTCCTAAAATCCGTCCTTTGTATTTTTCGTATCCATCATCTCCACTTTTCTCGTACGAACTTACCAGTCGACGCATATAGCTAACAATCCGCATCGCCTCAATATTTCTACCCATAATTTCATTATAATAATTGGCAGAAAGTACATAAGGTTCGAGCGCTTTATATTTATCTTGAAAGGCTGGAAGGATATCACCGTATTTTCCTTTTAAAGTTAAATTCGTATTTAGTTTTTTTGTAAATTCTTTTTCCAACGTTGCTTTTTTAGTCAACGCATTTGTGGAAGTCAATCCTTGGTTTTCACCAATCCATTTTTTCCAATAGTTCGCTACTCTTGCGAATTTACTAGCATATTGAATTTTCACTTTTTCATCTTTTCGCATTTCTGCATCTAGAATTTTTAGTGCAGCGTCTCGAATCGCAATTCGAGCAGGGTTTACAGTTTCTACTAATTGCTCCACTGCTACTCCCGGTAAGTATTGATTGGTTCGTCCAGGAAAGCCAAAGATCAAGGTAAAGTCTCCTTCCTCTACTCCATCTAAAGAGATCGGTAAAAAGTGTTTAGGATTGTATGGTTTATTATTTTCGTTATAATCTGCTGGTTCGTTATTTGGTCCTGCATAGATTCGGAATAAAGAAAAATCTCCCGTGTGTCTTGGCCATTCCCAGTTATCGGTATCTGCGCCAAACTTTCCGATCATTTCCGGTGGTGCACCAACCAATCGAACATCATTATAAGTTACCGTCGTAAAAGAAAAATATTGATTCCCATGATAAAACGGTCGAATCATTAGGTCTTCGAACTCGCCTAGTTTTGTATTTTCTTTTAAAGCCGCCATATTTTTATCAATCTGAGATTGACGTTCTTTATTACTCATCTGATCGGTCACACCAGCAAGCATCGCATCGGTCACATCATCAATGCGCACAATAAACCTGGCGAACAATCCAGGGTTAGCCAATTCTTCGTTTAGATTTTTAGCCCAGAAACCATTTTTAATATAATTTTTTTCTAAGGACGTATGCGACTGAATCTGTCCATAACCACAGTGGTGATTGGTCAATAAAAGTCCTTGACCAGAGATAACTTCAGAAGTACAAAATCCACCAAAATGTACAATCGCATCTTTCAGACTTCCCTGATTGACACTATATATTTGTTCGGCGGTAAGCTTCATTCCCATCGTCTGCATCTCTCCTTCGTTCAAAGCTTTGAGGAGTTGTGGTAACCACATGCCTTCTCCTGCACGAAGTGTAAGGGTCATAGATAACAGAAATATGGCTAGTAAAATTTTATTTATCATAATATACTTTTTTGGTTATTATTTTAAGAATGGTAGAGTATTTTTTAAAAGAAAGTAGGTGTTTTTTTGCTATTTGCTTTTGGCCATTGGCTATTTGCCCTCTTCTATCGCGGGCGGGTAAAGCATTTAGAATTTATTCTTGATACTCAAATAGTATCCTCTAAATTCAATAGACACAGGTCAAACAAAATTCAACACCTGATCTGCATTAATAATTACTTACATTATTAATTATTATGATCTAGCTAATTAAGCTTAGACAAGTTCTTAGTAAAATTAAGAATTTTATCTTCAACCCAAGCAAAAATCGAATAGTTTACCTTACTTTTAATCAAAAAAATGCTTTTTCAAAATAACGCAATAGACTTAACTACGCTTCCTCAATTGGACGATACGCCTATGGAATCGTTAAGTCCTTCCTATCTTAAGGTCTCTTATTTGGGAACGACTATTTTCTTTTTGATCGTGGCAGCGGTATTCATCGGCATCCGTTTTTTTGCCAAATTTGATTTTCCTTCTTGGTTAGAATGGGTGGTGCCTGGAGCCTGGTTATTATTGCTATTGCTTTCCTTGTGGCATACCTACGAAGATTTTCAGATCCAAGGGTTTGCTATTCGTGAAAGAGATTTGATTTATCGCTCGGGTGTATTTTTCCGGAGCACAACGGTGATTCCTTATAATCGGATTCAACATGCGGAAGTAAAACAAGGACCGATTGAACGACGATTTAATTTGCAACGATTAGAAATTTATTCAGCAGGTGGAGATGGCAGTGATTTATATATTCCGGGATTACCAGGCAATCAAGCGGATCAGTTAAAGGACTATATTATTGAAAAAGCAGGAAAGAATGAGCAGTAGTCATCCAAGTCTAAAAGAAGAAACTCGGCAGTCGCCCGTTGCCATTCTTATTATTTTGCAACGGTTGTTTGTGATGATCATAAAGAGTGCTTGGCCGGTGTTTGTTTTCTATTTTATAAATCCTCAAAGTAAGATTGAATATTTTATGACGCTGATTGCCATAGGCGCAGTAGCGCTTTCAACGGTAGGTTCGTTGATCTCCTATTTTACTTTTTATTTTCGATTGGAAGAAACAGAATTAGTGATGCGTTCGGGGTTGTTTAATAAAACCTTTCGGACGATTCCTTTTGATCGGATACAGACCATTAGTTTTACACAAAATATTCTCCATCGGATTTTTAATGTCGTACAACTTGATTTAGATACGGCCGGATCGAGTGGAAATGAATTGGCGATTAAAGCGCTTAGTCATGCGGATGCCCATGCGATTAAATCGTTTATTTTAGATCGTAAGGAGACACTTCCATCGCAACGCGAAGAAAATGATTTACGCGAAAAAAACGAGAATCCACTCCAGCCTATTATTTCAGAAGAACCAGAAAAAACACTCTTACACCTTTCAGTAAAAGATTTATTAAAAATTGGGGTTTCTCAAAATCATCTACGCACGGTAGGAATCATGCTGGCCTTTTTCTTTGGACTTTCACAATACGCAGAAGAATTATTGAGCAAAGAAAAAGAAGAAGAAATTTGGTTGTTGCTTTTTGGTTCCGCAGTCATCGTCGCTATCCTAACGGTACTCTTATTTGTCGGTGCGTTTTTTCTTAGTTTAATAAACACAGTTTTAAGGTATTATGATCTTCGGGTCTTAAGTGCTGGT
This sequence comes from uncultured Saprospiraceae bacterium, assembly GCA_937927835.1. Lineage (GTDB taxonomy): Bacteria > Bacteroidota > Bacteroidia > Chitinophagales > Saprospiraceae > JALZUU01. The sequence goes on from CALGJS010000443.1 coordinate 10,893, forward strand.
GGAGGGTATACCATTACGTCAGGTTTATTTACCAAGACTGAGCAGTCCGCACAGCATCAAAAGATTCAACTATTAGAATGGCGAAACAATCCTATCAAACGATTTTTTGGAATCTCTACGCTCTACCTAAAACAAGCTGCCAGTGCTGCCGTCAAAAAGAAAAGTACCTTGGTCGTTCCGGGTTGTTATTTACCACAAATAGAAATAGTCCGAAACAGTTATTTTGTTGATTTTAATAAAGAGGATTTTAAAGAATATGCCATCAGTCCATTGGTGGTTGGTCGAGTCGTTTTATATCTCGGTGTTCTACCTAGTTTTGTTTTAGGTGGTTTATATTTAATGAAAACTTGGTGGGCCTTTTTGTACCTAGGATGGATTCCTATCGTCTGGTTTTTAGCAAATCTATATTATAAAAAATGGCGGTATGCCATCAGTCCAAAAGGCATTTATCTCACCAAAGGTTTTCTTGGTCAACGTGCAGCGATTTTACGTTGGTACAAAGTTCAATCTATCACTTTAAAGCAAAGTCCTTTTCAACGACGAAAGGATTTAGCGACGCTTGATTTTTCTACGGCGGGTGGAAACTTGACGGTTCCTTATATTCCGTTGGCACATGCGAAGGCGTTGAAGGATTATGTGTTGTATGC
>CALGJS010000444.1 GCA_937927835.1 uncultured Saprospiraceae bacterium
TGAAAGCAATGGCAACATCGCCGCAATGATTAGATAGGCAAAAGAGATAGAATAGGAAAACAGCGCTGTATCGGTCATTTCAATACCAAAAAGAGAGAAGTTATCATCTGTCACACCATTAAAATATCCAGGGAAAATAGCAGTGGTAATCACCAGTGCATAAGCGGAGTTAGCCCAGTCAAACATGGCCCAGCCATTGACAACTTTAGGATCATTCAAAACAACGGGATCGGGGGAAGTGTGACTCATAGAATAGATTTATCGTCAGAATTAATGGATAATATTCAATTTAAAACGAAAACCAGCATTATAAAGATGCTATTTGCTTTTCGCTATTGGCTATTTGCTTCCTTCGATCGCGCCTGCCTGCCGTAGGTAGGATTAAAGCGTGCAAATAGCCAAAAGCAAATAGCAAAAAAAACAAGGTCAATTAGAATGATATTGTCAATAATATTCCAATTAATTTTTAAACCCTGATTCACAAATATGCAACAAGATAGTAAAAAAACTTATCTTGAGCGATGATAGATAAACAGTATGAAATTGTTTGTTTTCAAAAAATAGACGTATAATCACTGAGGTAAAAACCTAAAGGAATTGCGAGTAATAACACGTCAAAAGCGCATTATTAATTTTTCATTATTTCATTTTTCATTATTTCTTAAAAATGAACATTCTTATTCTTTCCCGCGGACCAGAATTATACTCTACGCGAAGTTTGTTTTTTGCTGCACAAAAGAGAGGACATTACGTTCGAATTTTGGATTACACACAGTGTAGCATGACGATCGAATCAGGTCAACCAATGGTCTGGTTTAAGGATCAAGCTTTAGCAAATATCGATGCGATTATTCCACGGATCGGTTCTTCGGCTACCTTTTTTGGAACGGCGATTATTCGACAGTTTGAAGAAATGGGCGTTTTCTCGTTGACACCGTCCGTCGCACTGACTCGATCTCGTGATAAGTTGCAGAGCTTACAACTGATGGCCATGGCAGGCGTGGATTTCCCAAAAACGGTATTTTCTAATCTAACCTATGATGCCACTGAAATCATTGATCAAATTGGTGGTCCACCAATGGTGATTAAATTGTTAAATGGAACGCACGGAATGGGCGTTGTTTTAGCTAAGGATCAGAATACGGCCGAATCGGTAATTGAGTCTTTTTATAAAACAAAAAATAGAATTCTTCTACAAGAGTTTATCGAAGAAGCAGGTGGAGAAGATCTTCGTGCCTTCGTCGTCAACGGTAAAATTATTGCCTGTATGAAACGTCGAGCCAAACCTGGAGAATTTCGATCCAACCTTCATCGAGGAGGCTCTTCTATTATTGTTAAACCAGATAGTCAGGAAGTTGCCACAGCACTCAAAGCCACCGCTGTGATGGGATTACATGTCGCTGGGGTAGATATGCTTCAATCAAAACGAGGACCACTTGTTCTTGAAGTAAATGCTTCTCCCGGCCTCGAAGGAATCGAAACCACCACCGGCGTAGATATCGCGAATCAAATTATCGAATTTATCGAAGTAGAAGTAGCTGCCAAAGAAAAAGTGTAAATTGCTATTTGCCCTCTTCCATCGCGTCTACTTCACGATTGCCTTGAGGTCGCAACGATTAAACGATTAAACATTTCAACAACCAAACAACCAAACAACCAACCAATGTCTTTTCAAATAAACAAAACCACTGTTGCTCCGGGCGAAAGTAAAATGATCAAACTCAATGTTGCTAAGCTACCTTCGGGTACCGTGATCAGCATCCGGGTGCATGTCTTTAGAAGTGAAAATCCTGGACCAACAGCGCTATTTATGGGTGGTTTACACGGCGACGAAATCAATGGAGTAGAGACCGTTCGACGCGCGGTGATGGAAGGGCTTTTTAATAATCTGACGAGTGGAAGTGTCATTGCGATTCCATTATTAAACGTTTATGGTTTTATCAATTTCTCACGAGATGCCGTAGATGGAAAAGATGTGAATCGTTCTTTCCCTGGAAGTGCAAAAGGATCATTAGCGAGTCGGGTAGCGTATACGCTTAACGAAAGTATTTTGCCTTTGGTTGATTTTGGAGTAGACTTTCATACGGGAGGAAGCAGTCGTTATAATTATCCACAAGTTCGGTATACAAAAGGAGATGCTGCAGCTAAAGAATTAGCGGAACAATTTGCAGCGCCTTATTTAATGGAAAAGAAGAATATAGAAAAAACTTTGCGACATACGGCAGCTAGTAAGAATATTCCAATCTTAGTATATGAAGGAGGAGAGTCGTTGCGGTTTGATGGGTTTTCTATTGACCATGGATTAAAAGGAATGCAACGTTTATTATTTCAGAAAAAAATGATGAAGTCAGATGCACCGGCACATCATACACCAAAGTATTTTTCTAATTTTACTTGGATGCGCGCAGAAGAATCTGGGATGTTTATGTGGATGCAAGCTTCTGGAGCTAAAGTAAGTAAAGGAGAAGTTTTAGGCGTCATTAATAGTCCACATGGGAATAAAGAAATTCGAGTTTTAGCAAAACAAGATGGTTATATTGTCGGACATAACAACGCTCCAGTCGTGAATGCAGGTGATGCGTTGTTTCATTTGGGCTGGTAAATGGTTGGTCTGTAGGGGCGTATTGCAATACGCCCCTACAGACCAACCTAAACAAAATCATCCTGATCATATCCTTCCGTTCGGTCAAGCGTTCGATATTCTGCTGGCAGCATTTCGCGCATAGGAAGTGGCGTACCTTCATGCCATTTTAGCAATCTTTCGCTCTCAGTTACCCGAATATATTTTTGCGCATCAATAGATTTATAGATCCAGACATTCGCTTGAGCTGGGCCATCAATATTAGATAAAAAAGATTTTCCTTCTAATAGTTGTTCCAGTATGTAGATTTCTCCATTGATGGTTACTTTGCTAGGAATCTGATGGGTATCAAAGTCAATATTCTGCGTTTCTAAGACATTCAATTCTCGTTCCGTAGCGGCACTGATAATGCCTTTGTTTTGTTTTAGATAAATCAAATGTTCTTTTTCTAATTCGTCGGTTAGTTGAATTAATTTATCAGTGTTTCCGTCTTTCCAATCAAATTGAGTGAGATGTCTGACCGTCAAATTTTCGTTATTAATAATCAGTTGTTGATTCGGTCTTAGGCTATAAGCAAAGCGGGCGGTTTCGGGTAAATCTGTTTTTCTTTGTCGACGAGGTAGAAGGGCTTTTTGCTCGGGTAAGATCGAAGCAGTGCGTCCATACTCTCCTTTAACTGGATGGTCTACAATACCGATATAATGTTCAAGTTTTTCTTCTAACTCTTTCATTTTTTCAACACTCATTCCATTGTTACCGATCAACTTGATATCTTCTCCATCGATCATTTTACAACGAAACTCGTAATATTTACTTCCTTTATTTCCCGTCTTTTGAGTAATATAAAATTGATCAATCTCCGCAGTAGGGTAATATTTATTGCCTTTAAACGCAGGAATCGGTCGATGCTCGATTGAGAGTTGTCCTTGGCTGACAGTGATATGCGTATGGTTAAAAAGCATAGACAATGCCTGATGTCCAATAAAGACTCCAGCGATTAGATGTAGAATGGGAAAGAGAAAGAAAAGGAGTGGGGCTCCTGCAAGCAAAGCACCACCATACCAAAATAGTAGAAAACCATTCCAAAAAGCAGCAAAGAAACCAAGTGCTAACCCCGCTGCTCTTGACCATTTATATTTGATGTACAATTCATCAACATTTTCGTAAACCTGCAAATTATCACCGTTAAACATAATTTTCTATTTGGATTTTTATTAGTAGGGGCGTATTGCAAAACGCCCCTACTAATATACAACTATTTAAGTTTCGTAGGTATGGGTGTATTAGAATACATTCCGACCTTATTGATTTTAAGATACAGTTTGACTACTTTCGCAGATGCCAGAAAATAAGCCTCTTTATACTTTACAGTTTTTTGTTCTTTGCTTTTCTCAGTTACTATTTTCTGGTAGTTTCAATATGATCATTCCTGAACTTCCTTCCTACCTGACGTCCTTAGGAGGAGAAGATTATAAAGGTTTTATTATTGCCTTATTTACCTTGACGGCGGCTCTTTCTCGTCCTTTTAGTGGTAAGTTGACTGATACGATTGGGCGATTGCCAGTGATGGTGATCGGAACCTTGGTTTGTGTCGTTTGTAGTTTGGCGTACCCATTATTATCCTCCGTTGCAGGGTTTATGCTGCTGAGATTATTACACGGATTTTCTACTGGGTTTCGGCCTACGGCATCTACGGCTTATGTAGCAGATATTGTACCAGCAGGTAGGCGAGCAGAAGCGATGGGGATGATCGGGGTTAGTATGAATTTAGGAGCATCGATGTTTCCACCTTTAGGAAGTTGGTTGTCGATCAATTATTCGCCAGATTATATGTTTTATGTGGCCTCCATAATTGCGTTGATTTCGATTCTAATGCTATTCGGATTAAAAGAAACATTGGCCGATAAAAAGCCTTTTAAGTTTTCTATTCTAAAAATAAAAACCAACGAGATCATCGAACCTAGTGTGATTCCGGCTGCGATTGTTGCGGTTTGTATCTATTTAAATTTTGGAGTATTGATTACTATTTCGCCTGATCAAAGTGATTATCTAGGAATTGAAAACAGAGGAATGCTCTTTACCAGTTTTACTATTTGTTCGGTCCTTTCTCGATTGGTCGCTGGAAAAACGGCAGACCGTTATGGCCGTATTCCAGTTATAAAAGTCGGAACCTTAATGACTGCTGCTGCTTTGGTGTTTTTTGGTAATGTCGATTCTGCTATTGAGTTATTTATTGCCTCTGGCTGTTTAGGCTTTTCATTGGGAGTTGTTTCTCCTGCTGTCTTCGCATGGGTAATCGACCTAAGCGTCGAAGAACGTCGAGGCCGAGGAACAGCTACGCTCTACATCGCACTCGAAATTGGAATCGGAATGGGCGCCTTGATCTCCGCATGGCTCTATGATAATAATGACGCAAATTTTTTCCGAACCTATCTATTCGCTGCCTTTATCACCCTTATTCCATTTTTCTATCTGACTTTGACAAACAAAAAAGGATAGGGCAAAAGCAACTACAAGAGCAAATTCAAATTCAAAAAAAAACGCAGAACCTGTCTCGTATTAAGTCGAAATTCGCATATCAAACGATAGAAGAGAGCCCATCGTCCGCCAATCGCTAGCCAAACACGTCAGAAGAGCATCAGCAAATCAAACCATCTACCAATCCGCATATCCCCAAGTGAGGAGTATCGCTTTACATGACCATAGAATAGTTCGAATCCAATTTGTGTTGACCAATTTAGTAATTATCGTGGCGTTATTGTCGTCGCTAAGTTGGTCATGAAGTGGAATCTGAATCAAAAATGTACTTAGCCAAACACCGACGACCATTGCAAGTGCTAGAGACTCTAGAGGAGCAAACCCGGTGCGGTAAGCCAAGAAAAAACTAAGGGTCAATTCAGCCAACATCAAGGGCATGACAATGATGGTAATTGAGCTAGAATGATGCTTGTGAAAAGCAGTAAACTTAGAAGGATCTATATAACGAAAACTAGGGTAGTGCACCAATTGAATGATCCAAATGAGAACGACAAGTCCCCAAGAAATAAGTAATGCAGGAAGATGAAAAGGATCAAGCATAGTTTTAAGAAGTTGTTTCATAATAGGAAAGGAAAATATCTGAATTAAGTTCAAATATTTTCCTCCTAATAGAACAATACTTTTCTAACTAGTTAATCAGCAAACAGGCTAACTAGTAAAATAACTATGCTTTTGATAAAACTGGAATTTCTCTACGGTATTTTAATAGATATCCTAATTCAATGAATTTTTTCTTCCATTCACTATTTGGGAAGGCTCTATTACTTTTTCGATATTCACGATGGATCTTAGCATATAGATTTTGGCTCTTCCAAATATTAGGATCAAGTCCCATAGCATGTAGCGTCTCTAAAATTTCTATCAATAGACGGAGTTCTTCAATTGGAATATCTGCGTTTTCAATTTTACGGATTTCGTAGAAAATTCGTTCACCCGCAGCCAGCTTAAAAGATTCAGAGTTGTTAAGTTGGATGTCCCATTTTTCTAGTTCGGCAGATAATCGTTTTAATTCAGAAATACTCAAATTATCAAAAGTGAAAAAACGATGTAAATCAGCATTTACAATATACTGCACCACGTTGTTGTATGCCTTTGGAATAGGAATTCCACTTTGCAAAGTGCTCGACATTAATTGATAATTATCATTGTAGATATTTCTAAAAGACTTCTCTGCTTTTGAGAGATTCTGTTTAGTAATCTTTTTGAGAATCTTTCGTTTTTCGTCTCTAAATAAATGCTGGAAGGAAAAGGTTTCGCGACCAAAATATTCATGCATAATGGCGATTACATCTCCAAGTTGATTGGCATGAAAAGCTTTAGAAATACGTTCTTCCATTTCCATAAAACGCTCTTTAGAAATATCCAAAGAGACACTGCTAATGATGTTTTGTTGACCGAGGTAAAGTACCACAAAATTAAAAGGCTTTTCTGAATAAGTAACCTTAGACTTCATGATCGTTCGACCAAAGTTGAGGATTAATTTTCCAGCGGTTTCTCGTTTGAAATATTCACTTTTAGCATGATAATTAAAAAGCTCCATTTCTTCCGGTTGCTGCTCAAAAAGTGAAGCTACGGCGTAGTGAATTCCCGCACCTTCTAGATTGACAGTAGTCGGTAATACATGGTTGATATAACTAAAAGCACCATCTGCATAAACGTTACTTTTTGCCTTAGATAAACGATGCACAAAACCACCATTTAAATCTACACCACCAACTTGCTTTGCATAATACAACACCCGACAAGCATACTGCAATATCTGGTTTGTTTCCAGTCCACTAATTTCATCAAAAAACCAACCACAGCTAGAAAACATCAGTACCGCATTTCGTTGCATTTCCAGCAATCGCATGGCCTGTACTTTTTCTTCGGGTTTTAGTTTATGCTTTTGGTGTTTCTTTAAAAATTTATCAACTACTTTATCATTTCGATCTAAAAGAACTTCGATAAAATCGTTTCGAGCTGCCCAAGGATCACGTAATAGTTTTCCAGCTTCTTCTTCATAAATCGGAATAATCTCATCCCGTAACCAGTTCAGACTATCTCTAAGTTCGGTTCGCCAAGACTGTGTCCACCCATGATTTCCACCGGTGTTACATCCACAATCATTACGCCAGCGCTCCACACCATGTACACAACTCCAAGAGCTATTGTCATGAATTTGCGCTTCATATTCCGGTGGGAAAAGTTCGAGATAGTATCCATAATTAATCAGCGTTGCATCAACCTTATTCGTTTTGAATTGATCCAAGCAAGATGCTAGAGCCATTTCACCATAACGGTGATGATGACCATAACTCTCACCATCGGTAGCAATATGCGAAAGCTGTGGTTCGTCGTTATTGTCAAACGGTTCCATCAAGCGATTAGCAAGCGCTTGACCATTGTTGAGCAACTTATTAAAAGCTACATCTTGTGCTACATTTCCATCATAAAAAAACAAAGCCATCGACCTACCGGAAGGAAGGTTTACTTTGTAAGGACGTCGAACATCAAAGCCATGCTGATCTTTATTTTTCCAATCGTGATCACCAATTTTACGGAATGCCTTGGCTTGTTGAGGTGCAAGAATCGTATACTTGATTCCATGCTTTGCAAGCACTTCTAAAGTATCGGTATCCGCTGCCGTTTCTGCCAACCACATACCTTCAGGATAGCGATTAAAACGAGATTCAAAATCACGAATTCCCCAAATCACTTGGGTTTCTTTATCGCGCTCGTTGGCTAACGGCATGATCAGGTGACTGTGCACCTGAGCGATCGCTGAACCATGTCCTCCAAATTTTTCTTGACTCACACGATCTGCTTCCACAATTCTCTCGTGGGTTAACGGATCGGCAGATTTCATCCAAGAAAGTAGGGTAGGACCGAAATTGAAATTTATATAAGTATAGTTATTGGTGATTTTGGTGATAAATTGATCACCGTCCATCAATCGAGCGGCCGTATTGGGTGCATAACACTCAAAGTTAATTCGCTCGTTCCAGTCGTGAAAAGGTTGTGCAGACTCTTGTAATTCTACCGTCTCTAACCATGCGTTTTCTCGTGGTGGTTGGTAAAAATGTCCATGAATACATACATATTTGTTCTTTCTGGCCATAATCCAGGATAATTTT